>DGOT01000299.1 GCA_002389465.1 Bacteroidales bacterium UBA4459
GGAAAAGAGATCGGCTACCTGTACGGTATGTATAAAAAATTGCAGCGTGAACATACGGGCGTTCTGACTGGTAAAGGACTGGCATGGGGTGGCAGCCTGGTACGCCCTGAAGCTACAGGTTTCGGAGCTGTATATTTTGCCCAGGAAATGCTGAAGACAAAAGGGGAGAGCTTTGAAGGTAAAACCGTGGCCGTTTCAGGATTTGGCAATGTTGCCTGGGGAGCCACAAGCAAGATCACTGAGCTGGGTGGTAAAGTGGTTACTATTTCCGGTCCTGATGGCTATGTACATGATCCTGAAGGAATTTCAGGAGAGAAAATCGAATATCTTCTGGAGCTGAGGGCTTCCAACCAGGATATTGTAGCTCCGTATGCCGATGAGTTTCCGGAAGCTACCTTCCATGCCGGCAAACGCCCGTGGGAAGTAAAAGTGGACGTGGCCCTGCCGTGTGCCACACAAAACGAATTAGATGAAAACGATGCAAAAAACCTTATAAATAACGGTTGTAAGTGTGTGGCAGAAGGCGCGAACATGCCGTCAACACCTGAAGCCGTTCATCTGCTGCAAAAAGCAGGCATATTGTTTGGCCCCGGGAAAGCTGTCAATGCCGGTGGTGTAGCCACATCGGGACTGGAGATGACGCAGAATGCCGAAAAACTGGCATGGACACGCGAAGAAGTAGATGCGAAATTGCACCATATCATGAAAAGCATTCACCAGGCATGTGTTGATCACGGACGGAAAGGTGACGGAACGGTCGATTATGTAAAAGGCGCCAACGTAGCCGGTTTCCTGAAAGTGGCCAATGCCATGATCGATCAGGGGATTATCTAAGAAAATCTTAAAATTAGATATAAAGCCCTTCCGGCAATGGAGGGGCTTTTTTAGTTTTATTGTCTCTACCTGAGATAAGTCGACAAAATATAAAGCTTTATTCTTATCTATTAATCATGTGACTGATCCATTTTTCGTTGTGACATTTTTTGGCAAATCCAGGTGGCAATAAAAGCTTCGATCAAACCCAAAGGGGTACCAAGTTGTACCAAACCATCCGGTAGCAAACCGAGGTTCCATAGCACAAGCCACAGCACGGCTAGAAATAAAAACCATGACAAGAATGTCGTTTGCCATAAATTGAATTTCCTGGAAAAGATAAATATGACAGTGGCAAATATAAATCCCCAGATCATCCAGATGATCATGTTGACAGGTTCTTGCGGCAATACAATTCCCATGCTTTTGTGTTGCTCGATCCAAAGCGGTTTAGCAAGGAATTCCCACCTTAAGGTCTCGGAAAGGTTGATCCATATTCCTGCCAGGAAAATAGGCAGGATCGTTTTTTTCAGATAGTTCATGTTGTAAAAGTTGTTATGCTATTTTAGCTGGTTTATTTTATGTAACTTTTTGTCATCACCTGCAGCAGCGAGTCAACCGTATGTTTTTTTCCGGGCAATCCGGCAGCTGACACCCACGTGCCATACATGGCATTGGGCAAAACGAGAAATTTTTTACCGAAATCTTCTTTATGGTCCAGCATCAATTTTTCCCTTTCAGAGAAATTCTCTGAATCATCATACAGGTCGCCTAAATTGTCTCCAGCCAGCAGCACGATTTCATAGTTCTCCGAAACTCTGGAACGTCGCCCTTCCTTGCTTGATTCGCCGTCACGCAACAGGAAGTGGTCTTCCGCAGCCTGCGGGAACCCCATTCTTCTGACATTTTCAATGGTGCCTGCTTCCACATATTGCTTCTTCCGGTTGGTAATATAGAAAACATTGAACCCCAGCGAATCGGCATAGTTCAGAAATTCCAGGGCGCCGGGTACCGGTTCCGCCACTGCCAGATTACACCACTCGGTCCACGATTGTGATGAGTACCCTTTATGCGCCAATATCATCTTTGCTTCGTAGGGCGAATTGTTAAGGATGGTCTCGTCGATGTCGACTACCACTGCCAGATTTTGGGCTTCCGGATGATCCGACCTTATCTCTTTGAGACGTTCTTTACCGATGTTGAATGCCTGAATGGCCAGTGCCTTGTACTCGGCAGCGTAGTAATTGTAAAGCGTGGCCATCAGCCGGTTATCTTCATTACTTTTTCTGGTTTGGCCTGTATCCTGCTGAACGGCGCACGAAGTAATCACCAGCATCACTGATATCAGTCCAAAAAGGACGGAGTTTTTCTTTATCATATTTCTTCAATTTTATCGTTCATATGCTCATTCTTTAGTTCAGAGCCATCGCCCAGCATGATACCGAGACTTTGTGTTACCGGCCTGCTTTCCAGAATGATTTTAATTACAATAGTAAGGGGGGTGGCAACCAGCATACCCACCGGTCCGAGGATAAACCCGAAAAAGATCATCGAGACAAAAACGATCAAAGGTGAAATCCCCAGGTTTCTCCCCATCAGCTGGGGCTCAATCACATTGCCAATAATTGTGTTGATAACGAGGTAGACGATGCCTGTGATTAGTATGCCCCAGGGGCCAAGTATCACAAAAGAAAGAATTAATGCCGGAATGGCAGCTATAAATGAACCGATACTCGGAATAAAATTTAAGATGAACGCCAGAAATCCCCAAAGAACCGGGAAATCAATCCCTATGATCAAAAGGGCAATAGTTATCGAAATACCTGTAGCGAGGCTGGTAATGAATTTAATGCCGAAATATTTTCTTAATCTTTTGATCGTGATGTCCGTACGTTCGGAAGACTCGGGTGAAACGAAACGCATCTTCTTACCGAACATTTCAGCTTCAAACAACATGAAAATGAATAAGATAAAAACGATTAGAAATTGGCCTATAGTGATACCGAATCCGGCAAAGAAGGTCCCAACCACAGGTAATATCTGCCCCGGATTTAATTGCTTGACCAAGTCATCGTCTGGGTTGATGAGGCCTTGGCTGACGAGCCATTCAGAGAGGTGCCCCAGAGCCGCTTCGAACTTTTGCTGGTAAAAAGGCAATCTCTCGACAAAGTTCTTGGCAGAAGAGCTGATGACCAACCCTGTTAATCCGACCAGGACGATCACAGCAATAATTATCAGAAATATTGCCAGGGTAGAAGGTATTCCTTTCTTTTTCAGCCAGGCCAGTGGCGTAAGGCTTACGGCTGTTAAAAGCATAGCAATCAGGATCATGTTCACGATCGAGCTGGCTTCTCTCAAAGCTGTTAAAGCGATGATTACGCCCATAGTGATGATCCAGAACCGCACGCCACCAATGTATTTCAGGTATTTCTCGTACTGAGATTTCATAAGATAAGACTAAGTTATAGTTGAATAACAGGGCATAAATTTAGCGAATTCATTTTAATGGCTGTCTGGTTGGCAAATCATTTACATCGCCTATTGTTTCACTACCTTATACACAGCCGTTCCCTCGCCCGAGATTACTTCGATGAAATAGACTCCTGCGCTGCCTTCAATCTGCAGGCTGACATGCTCACTTGCCGGTGTTCCAAAGTTGTTCACCAGGCGGCCGTCAGCAGCTCTGATATAAAT
>DGOT01000033.1 GCA_002389465.1 Bacteroidales bacterium UBA4459
GCCTGGTTATGGGTAGTAACAATAGCAATAGAATCGGCTGTCAGTTGATTCGGGCCGCTCCATATAGCCGGGTCATCGTACAGCCGGATCGTAGAGTCGTGCATTGTATATGCCAGCGAATCGCACATACCCTGTAAATCCTTTTTAAAGAATTTTACCCGGTAGTATGCCAGGAGTTTTTTAGCGTTCTTGTCCTTATCGAAATATACCCACAGGGTGTCGGAATGTATAAACAGCGAATCGGTATCATCATACGTAATAGCCAGAGCACTGTCGGTGATATACGACACCCCTTTTTTATCCCAAAGCTCTCCGTATTTTCCTTTGATCATAACATCATATATTGTATCGGAAATAACGACATTACCGTAAGCCAGGCCATGAAAATTCAGGTTGTCATATATCAGACTGTCGGCCGTGATTATTTGATCGGAATTACTGAGCGAAGGGCGTTTTAAAAGTTTCGACAAATCGTTGCGCGTGTCGTACCAGCCATGTTCCGTATAAATGATGCTTTCTTCCCCCCTGATGACTGTCGGCCCATGAAAATATGCCACTTCAGTGTTGGTGTTGTATATCAGTGTGTCTGAATAAGTCTCCGAATCAGGATTAGTAAGCACTACGTCTTTTCGGAAATAAAACACTTTCGAAGCTGTATGATAGTATCCTTTTTTGCTGACAAGTGTATTTTCTTTACTTACGATTTTTCCGCCGTAATCATAGTGCGCTACTTTTGTTTTCCTGTCGTAAACAAGGTGATCGGTTGTAAGTACCGTGTTTTTATCAATTAATCGGACACTGTCGTACAATTCAGCACTTTTGGTGTTGCCTTCATAAAATAAGTGGTTACCGTAAATATGTAATGTGTCGCCTACAATAATATGTACGTTTCCCAGGGCTTCAAACTTATTCTTTTTTCGGTTCAGATAAGCACTATCACAGTAAAATCGGGTATTTTCCTGTTGGAAGACAACATTACCGATCAGGCGTTCTTTGTCTTTGCCCAATTTGGCATTGTACCGTTGTATATCGGTATGTTCCACATTGATCTTTGATTTCTTCTGGGCAAACAGAGCGCCCGGCAAAAGACTCAAGATCATGATCAGAAAAGGGACAACGGATTTTTTCATAGTTAAAAAATGTCAACTGCAAAAGTAATCAACCAAATGTAAAACAAATAACAAAGAAAGGAGTCCGGTTTATAAATTATTAACGTTCAATTTGGAATAATCACGTACATTTGGCTTTTCTTTTTTTATCGTGGAAATGAACGGCGATTATGACTTTTAACTCGAAAAAAAATTACGAACAAACCAGAAAAGCAGCTGGTTATATCCCCAGAAGAAAAGCCACCTCCAAAACATACAAAGACATTGGGTTCATGTCGGGCCTGGAAGTGCACCAGCAGCTTGATACCCGCGAAAAACTGTTTTGCCACTGTCCGGCCGGTATTTATCATGCCAGTGAAAATTACGATGCCGAGTTGAAAAGGCACATGCGTCCTACACTGAGCGAACTGGGAGAGTACGATGGTACAGCCTTAATGGAGTTTAAAACACGTAAAGAAATATTTTACCGTATAAAAAACGATTCGGCATGCACCTATGAAGTGGACGATACACCTCCGTTCCCGATGAACAGGGAAGCATTGGGTGTTGCTCTTGAAATTTCCTTATTGTCGAAATTAAATGTTGTGGGCGAGGTGCACATCACCCGAAAACAATACCTCGATGGGAGCATTCCCACAGGTTTTCAGCGGACGGCTATCCTTGGTGTGGAAGGGGAAATACGTCTGCCGCAAAAAAAAATCCGGTTAATACAGCTGAGCATTGAAGAAGATTCGTGCCGCGAGATTTCCGATATTGGTCACATAAGGGTATATAAAACCGACCGGCTCGGGATGCCTCTGATAGAAACAGTTACATACCCCGAATGCGAGACACCTGAAGAAGTAAGGCAGACCTGTGATTATATCCGTTTTCTGAACAGGAGTACAGGAAAAGTACGTACGGGTATGGGTGCCGGAAGACAGGATGTGAATGTAAGCTGCCGGGGCGGCTCGCGTGTCGAAATAAAAGGAGTGGCGCACACCAAATGGATACCGGAACTGACGCACAACGAAGTATTCCGACAGTGGTCGTTATTGCTGATGAAAGATATGTTGCTCAAGAAGATCAAAAATCCGGATAAATGGAAGATCGGTTCTAAAGAACTACCCGGACATGTTTTACATGACGTTGCTCTGCCGGAACATGCCGAACAACTTGTGGCCGTCAACCTGCCCGGATTTCAGGGAGCGTTGTCGTGGTTTACCCAGCCTGGACAAATGTTCGCCGATGAATTGGCGGGCCGGCTGAAAGTCATCGCCTGTATCGAACATCCTAATTTGTTGCACTCGGAAGAGTTGAAACCTACTATTCCTGAAGAACAATGGCAGGAAATTGCCAAACTGCTGGATGGTGGTCCTGATGACGCACAGCTGGTGATCACCGGGCCTTCCGAAGATATGAAAACAGCTTTGGAGACAGTTGAGGAAAGATGCCTGATGGCGCTGAATGGTATTCCAAATGAAACGCGTAAGTCATTCGAAGACGGTACAACAGTTTTTGAACGGGTGCTTCCGGGTGCCGACCGCATGTATCCTGATACTGATTCGGCTCCTATTCCACTGGACGATGACTACATCCAAAGCCTGCAAAAAAACCTCCCTGAGGATATATTCGACAGGTACGAACAGTTGAAAGCGTGGGAAGTTCCGGAGGATACCTACACGTACATTTTCTCAAAAGATTATTTCCCGTTAATAAAACAGATTGTAACAGAACTGGGCATCAATCCGAAATTTGCAGGAACCTTTTTCGGACATACACTAAAACATGCTGAGGGGCAATATGAGGGTACAGATGTGCTGTACGGAAAGAAAATATTTAAGTTGTTTAAGTACCTGAAAGAGAAAGAGCTGAATCTCATGCTGGCAAAAAAAATATTACCATTTATGTTGCAGTATCCGAAAATGGATTTTGAGTCGATCCTTCTGGA
Source organism: Bacteroidales bacterium UBA4459 (assembly GCA_002389465.1). GTDB lineage: Bacteria > Bacteroidota > Bacteroidia > Bacteroidales > F082 > UBA4459. The sequence continues at coordinate 3,040 of DGOT01000033.1, forward strand.
AATGAAGTTTAAAAAAGTAAAAAAGGAAACAATACTGGATTGTATTCCCGTTCTAAACGACAAATTCGACAAAGAGTGTAAAAAAAATAACAAAACCGATCGCATTAACTGGATTATGGGACAACTGAGAGAAAATGCGCTTGGAAATATTAGTTTGACAGAATTAAGCAATAAATTGTAACAGGCATGACAGAAGATATTTTCCAGGGATACAGAGGTGATGCACTTGACGTGCTGAAAAAATATGAAGTCCGCGTATGGGGAGCTGTCCAGGTGGAAACCACGCGTGGAGCTTTTGAAGGAACCGTGTTGCCACGGGCTGAAAACGATGACGATCAACATATTGTCATCAAAATCATAACCGGCTATAATATCGGTATCGACATTCGTACCATTACTAATATGAAGGAGACTGGCTATAAGAAAGCCAATTACAAAATTCCTGAAAAACAATTTCCGGTTACGCCCGGTTTACCTAAGGTAAAACTGTTTGGAACGGGGGGTACCATTGCTTCACGGCTGGATTACCGTACGGGAGCTGTTATTCCTGCTTTTTCACCAGGCGAGTTATACGGTGCTGTGCCTGAATTAGCTGATATCTGCAACCTTGAAACTGAAAAAGTATTCGCTGTTTTCAGTGAAAACATGGGCCCGAAACAATATATTGCTCTGGCCAAGGCTATCGGAAAAGAAATAGAAAACGGTATTGACGGTATTGTGGTGGGCCACGGGACAGATACGTTGCATCACACAGGCGCTGCCCTGACTTTTATGTGCCAGAATCTTCCCGTACCGGTTGTACTTGTAGGTTCCCAACGTTCGTCCGACCGTCCCAGTTCCGATGCTGCTCTTAATCTGATGCACGCTATGAAAGCAGCCGGGCAATCGGATATTGCCGAGGTAATGGTCTGTATGTTCGGGCCAACTTCCGATGAGTACGGACTGCTGCATAAAGGTACGCGGGTGCGTAAGATGCATTCGTCATACCGTTCTACTTTTCGTACCATTGGCGACACACCGCTGGCTCGTATCAACCGTAAGGAAATCGTCCCTATAAAAAAGAAGTACAACAAGCGCCGCAGTGACAAGGATGTGCAGATACTGCCCTATTTCAGTGATGATGTAACCATGCTGTATTATTATCCGGGCATGAAGCCAGACACATTGGACGCTATGGTGGATGCCGGTTATCGCGGAATTATCTTTGTAGGTACCGGCCTTGGCCATGTGAATAAGGAATTATATCCGGCAATTGAGCGTGCACACGCCAAAGGAGTACATATGTTTATGACCCTGCAAACCATTTGGGGCTATGTACACATGTTCGTGTATGATACGGGCCGCGACATGATGGCCAAAGGTATTATCCCGGCTGGCAATATGCTGCCCGAAGTAGCCTGGGTGAAGCTGAGCTGGATACTGGGCCAGACCAGCGACCCGCAAAAAGTGAAAGAGATGATGCTGACACCCATTAACGACGAAATAACCTTACGCGAACCCTACAACGGTTACCTTGTGTACCAGGGCGGTGTTCCCGATGTTGATGATTTCGTGCGCAGAGTGTATAAGTAAGAAAGTCAGTCTCTATTCCAGCACATAAATATTCTTCTCGGCACAGATTCTTTTAAGCTCGTCGGGCCAGATGGAAACGGTAACTTCGCCCAGGTGGGCAGCCCTCAGCAAATACATGTACGTGCGCGACTGGCCGATACCACCTCCGATACTCAACGGGATTTCATCGTTCAGGATGGCTTGGTGATATGGCAAATTCAAAAAGTCGAGCTGACCGGAAATTTCCAGTTGCTGTTTCATGGTTTCTTTGGTAACACGAATACCCATCGACGTCAGTTCATGGCGCCGTTTGGTAACGGGGTTCCATACAAGGATATCGCCATTAAGCCCGTGCATCCGTTTGCCGTTCTTTTCAATAGTAGGCGTTACCCAGTCATCATAATCGGCAGCACGCATTTCGTGTGGGTAGCCATCTTCGAGTACCCAGCCGATGCCAATGATAAATACAGCCGGATATTGCTGGATCAACTTGGTTTCACGTTGTTTTCTGGGCAGGTCGGGATACATTTCCAGAATTTCTTCAGCATGGAAGAATTTGAGCTCTTCGGGAAAGTCAGGATATTTTGGGTCTCTCAGTTCCGGAAATTTTTCTTTGACCAGTTGTCCGGCACCATAGATCACTTTCCAGATTTTCTTTACCGTATCTTTCAGAAAATCCAGGTTACGCATGTCGGCTGTAATACGCTTTTCCCAGTCCCACTGATCAACATAAGACGAGTGGTCGTGATCCAGAAAGTAGTCTTTTCGGACTGCCCGCATATCGGTGTTGATACCTTCACCAACGGCACAGTCAAACTGTTTCAGCGCCATTCTTTTCCATTTGGTGGCGGCCTGTACCACTTGTGCTTCGATGCGTTTGGGTAAGCCCAGCCCGCAAGGAAATTCAACCGGTGTACGCGATCCGTCGCGGTCGAGGTAATCGTTCACACCACTGTCTTTACTAACGATCAGAGGTACCTGCACCATTTGCAGGTTCAGCTCTTTGGCCAGGTTTTTTTCGATGTATTCTTTTATCATATACAGCGCTTCCATACGCTTTAGCGGTGGTAAAAGGGCCTGGTAATCGTTCGGAAGTATTTTGGCTACTTCCTCGTAGGTACTGATGCCGGGACCGGCAAGGTCTGCTTTTTTATCGGACATAACTTTTACTTTTTGGATTGATAACTAATGTGTTTATAAAAGAACCGTGAAAGTTACTTCAGTTTAGCCAATAAAACAAACAGGAAGGATAATTTAGAATTTATCTTGCAAACTATACAACAATTTTATTTCTTCTTCCCACAAACTATCATCTGGTGTTTCGAGGATAAGTGGCATGTTGTCGAAACGCACGTCGTTCATAATCCGGCGGAAGACTTCGACACCCAGTAAACCCTTGCCGATACTGTCGTGGCGGTCAACACGCGAGCCCAGCTCTTTTTTTGAATCGTTGAGGTGCATCCCTTTCAAGTAGTTAAAACCGACGATTTGTTCAAATTCTTCAAATGCTGAAATGTAACCTTCTTCGGTTTTGATGTCGTAACCGGCCGTGTACGTATGGCAGGTGTCGAGGCAAACACCAATACGGCTTTTGTCGTCCACCATTTCAATGATAGCTGCCAGATGTTCGAATTTGTATCCCATGTTGCTGCCCTGTCCTGCCGTGTTTTCAATAACCGCAGTAACGCCGGTTGTTTTGTCCAGCACCATGTTGATGGATTCGGCAATAGTTTCGAGGCATTGACTTTCAGAAATTTGTTTCAGGTGGGCGCCGGGGTGAAAATTGAGCAGTTTCAATCCCAGCTGTTCACAGCGTTGGAATTCATCAAGGAATGCGTTGCGTGATTTCTCGAGATTTTCCGACACCGGATTGCCCAAATTGATCAGGTAGCTGTCGTGGGGTAGAATATGATCCGGTGAATAGCCGTATTCCTCGCAATTAGCTTTAAACCTTTCAATGTTCTCTGCTGTAAATGGTTTGGCCAACCATTGCTTTTGGTTTTTAGTGAACAGGGCAAATGCTTTGGCGCCTATTTTACGGGCATTTACCGGGGCGTTTTCCACACCGCCCGATGCACTTACATGGGCTCCGATGTATTTCATATTGCTAGTGATTCGTTAATTTTTTGTTCCAGTAATTGTATAAAATTGTTGATATCCTCTTCGGTAGTATCCCATGAACACATCAGCCGTACTTCTTTAAATATCCTTCTCTTGTTGGTGTCCTCACCAACAAGCCCATTCCCTTCACCCCCCTTATTGGTGTCTTCACCAACAAGGTTAACATACTCCGTTTCCGGCGATTCATTCCAGATGTGGAAAAAATAGTCCTGTTGCAATTGTGGGATCAGTTCCGCCGGCATCAGGCAGAACACCCCGTTGGCCTTTACTTCCTGTGCGATTTTCAATTGCGGGAATTTTTGCAGTTCCCCGGCTAGTTTTTGCGCCATCAGGTTAGCTTGCAAAGCATTCTTTTTCCAAAGGTCATCTGTCAGATAGCGGTCGAACTGGGCTGCAATGTACCGCATCTTGGAATGAAGCTGCATGCCCTGCTTTCGCAAATATGCAAAGTCTTTGGCTTTTTCCTTCCCGAAAAAGATAATGACCTCTCCGAACATCAGCCCGTTTTTGGTGCCGCCGAAAGATAGCACATCCACGCCCGCATCTGTCGTAATACTGCGGAAATCTGTTTCCAGCGAAACAACAGCATTGGCGATGCGGGCCCCGTCCATGTGCAGATACATATTGTGACAGTGGGCAAAGTCAGCCAGAGCTTTTATCTCTTTTATTGTGTAAATCGTACCCATTTCTGTTACCTGCGAGATGGATATTACTTTGGGCTGTGCATGGTGCTGAAAACCGATACTGTTTAAAAAGGGTTCCACCTGCCCGGGCCGGATTTTTCCCTCCTGCGGTTCCAGCTCCAGGATTTTACTTCCCATAAACTTCTCCGGAGCCGCACATTCGTCTTCGTTCAGATGGGCGGTTCGGGCTGTTACTACGGCATGATACGAACGCATCAGTTGTCCCACGCCAAGCACATTGGCTGCTGTGCCGTTATAAACGAAAAACACAGCAATATCCTCGCCGAAATGTTGTTTGAATTTTTCAATGGCAGCCTCTGTCACCGGATCATTCAACTCTCCGTACGCTTCATTATGGGCCGGGTTAACTTCCTGCAATGCCTGCATGACTTCGGGGCAAACCCCCGACCAGTTATCGCTGGCAAAACTTTTTTTCAAATGCATGACTTAACTATTTTTTTTACTTAATTCTTTCGTCGATAAAAGCCCACAGGCCGCATCAATATCCTGCCCGCGTGAAGCACGGATGGTTGTCGTGATCCCTTTAGTATTCAGCTCTTCTTTAAATTCCAGTAGCCGTTGTTCGTCGGTTGTCTGAAGATCGGTATCCGGGATTTGATGAAAACGTATCAGGTTGATGCGACAACGGATGCCGTTGAGTATTCTGGCCAGTTCTTTCACATGCCGCGGCGTGTCGTTCAATCCTTTGAAGACAATATATTCGAACGAAATCCTCCGTTGTCTTCCCGGATCATGCTTTCTAATTTCATCCAGGATGTCTTTAATCGAATATTTTTTGCTGACAGGCATCAAAGCTTCACGCTCTTCTTCAAAGGGTGAATGCAAACTAACTGCAAGATGACAACGGCTTGTTTCCATAAATTTTTTCATCGCCGGTACAATACCGATAGTAGATACCGTAATCCGTTTCGGACTCCATCCGTAACCCCAGTCGGAGGTCAGGACTTCCAGACTTTGCAGAACCGCTTCCAGGTTGTCCATTGGCTCTCCCATGCCCATATAAACCAGATTGGTCAGTTGATCGTGTTCCGGAATACTACGTACCTGATTGAGAATTTGATTAGCCGTAAGATTACCCTGAAATCCTTGCTTCCCGGTCATGCAGAACAGGCAATTCATCTTACATCCTGCCTGCGATGAAACACAAAGCGTATGTCTTTTTCGTTCGGGAATATAAGCTGCTTCTATATAATGGCCGTCTGCTTCAAACAGATATTTCTTTGTCCCGTCGGCAGAGGTTTGTACATTGACAGGCGATGTCAGGCCAACTTCATGTTTCTCTTCCAGCAGCTGACGCGCTTTTTTGGAAAGATTGGTCATCTCATCAATGTCTGTCACATGCTTTTGATAAAGCCAACCGGCAATTTGCCTGGAAGTATAAACCGGCAGATGCAAATCTGTAACAATTGTTTTAAGCTGATCAAGTGTTTTCCCAAACAGTGCTTGTTTCATGAGCTTTTTTATTGAAGTATAACTTTTCGGGTGACCATTTGGTTTTCTGAATGAACAGTGCAAAAATAGACACCTTTCTTCAATTTTACACCCTGGCTGTTGCTACCATCCCATGTGACCGTTTTATTTTCACTAACAGGCAGTATGGCTACAAGTTTTCCGCTAAGATCAAAGACAGACATTTTTCCGGATTTTTGTATTCCCTCAATACGGATATTTGTCTTATTCCGGAAAGGATTGGGATAAATATCCACAGTTATTTCAGCAGTTACTTCACTGACAGATGTCTGCGGATCCTGTTCCAGGTCGTAGCTGTACATTGAGCGCCCGAAAGTCCCGGCAACCAGTTTATTTGTGGGCTGATGATATACGAGGTCGTTCACCACAACATTCGGTAAATTGTCGCCTAGTATTTCCCATTCCGCCCCACCATTATAGGTTACATAAACACCCATATCGGTAGCTACAAAGAGAACCTGGTTGTTGGCAGGGTTGATAATGATGTCATTTACCGGGACTTCCGGAAGGTTTCCGGAAACATCAATCCAGTTTTGTCCAAGATTGTCCGTTCTGAAAATGTGTGGTTGAAATTCATCCCAACGGTAGCCTGAGAGAGTTACATAAGCAATGTTTTCATCTGTCGGATCGGTTGCTACACGAGTGATCCATCGTTCAGGCAGATTGCTTGAAATATCTGTGAACGAAGCTCCGGCATCGGTCGACACATATACAAAACCATCATCAGAACCGGTGTAAATCACGTCCGGATTTACCGGCGAAACAGCAATCGTAGTCAATGTGTGATATACGAGGTTGCCGCTGCCCATCCCATGTGTAAGGTCATCGCTAATGGCTGTCCACGAAACGGCATGGTTAGTTGACCGGTATAGTTTGTTTGAACCGAAGTACAAAGTAGCCGGGTTTGTTGGGTCGAATACTACAGGGCACATCCAGTTAAAACGGTCTGAGTTGCTGATTCCGGAAGTGGCACCTGTAAAGCTTTGCCCCCCGTTGGTGGAACGGGCCAGGTTTCCGTACTGATACTCGGCATAAACATAATTGTTATCTTCCGGATCTACGAGCACATAAAAACCATCACCTCCATAAATAAATTCCCAATCATCAATATTTCCTGTCATAGTACGGTTGGTACCGTTATCCTGGGTACCTCCGTAAAGCCGTTCAGGATGCTGATAATCCAGCTCACAGGTGTAAAACTGGGTGATGGGCAGGTTCTGGTTCCAGGTCCAGGAGGTACCGCTGTTTGTTGATGAATAAAGACCCCCATCGTTAGCCAGCAACACGAAATTGTTATTTAAAGGATGAATAGAAACCGCATGCTGATCAACATGGACATCCCAACCCGACTGGTTCGTCCATGAATTGCCGCCGTTTTGTGTCCGGTAGATGTCAAATCCGATGACAAATACAATGTCAGGATCAATCGGATCTACTTTTAGACGGCCAAACCACCAACCGTAGGAAGCATAGACATCCGACAGGCTGCCATCATTGGTTTGCACCCAAGTCTCACCATTATCGGTTGATTTGTACACTCCGTTAAAATATCCGGTTCTGTCAGCATATATCGCATAGACGATATTCGGATCGGAAACGGAAATGTCGATTCCAATACGTCCTTTCTGAGAAGCTGCCGACGGTAAGCCGTTGGTAAGTTCTGTCCATGTATTGCCGCCGTCGTACGAGCGGTAAATACCACAGGTGGGGCCTCCGTAACTTCGGCGGTTTGGCCTCCTGACCCGTTCCCACATGGCAGCATACAAGGTGTCCGGATTTTCAGGGTGGATTACCACATCAATAGCTCCTGTAGA
>DGOT01000045.1:0-12352 GCA_002389465.1 Bacteroidales bacterium UBA4459
ACTAATCTTTTTGTAAAACTTTATTTCAGTATGACACTGATGATTTACCGGCTCCAAAGTTATTAACATATTCTTTCATGACTAGCTAAAGGTTATCAAAAAATACAAACCGGATAAGCTGTTCCGTTTCAAATAATTATAAATCCGCGGAGATGTTTTCCAGAGCAAGGTTTTTACTATTTTCGCCTCGTGTTAAATGAAAACGAATGCACTGCTATTTGTTAAAAAACAAGATTGGTTTACATTTACCGCTTTTAAAAATACTACGATATGGGAATTAAGTTTCGGATAACGGTTATGAATTTCCTCCAGTTTTTTGCCTGGGGAGCCTGGTTAATTTCACTCGGGGGATACATGATTGTCAAGCTTGGTTTTACAGGAGTTCAGGTGGGAAGTGTTTATGCTACTATGGGTATAGCTTCACTTTTTATGCCTGCACTAATGGGTATTGTTGCTGACCGGTGGATCAATGCCGAACGCTTGCTGGGTATCAGTCACATCTTCGTTGCTGGCTTACTTTTCTGGGCTTCCTTTGTTACAGATTACAATACTCTGTACTGGATCATGTTGTTCGTTTCCATGTTTTACATGCCCACCATCGCCCTGAACAACACTGTTTCTTACAGTATACTTGAACAAAATAGCTTTGACATTGTCAAAGATTTTCCTCCCATAAGAGTCTGGGGGACTGTTGGTTTTATTGCTGCCATGTGGATCATTGATCTTTTTGGCTGGACTGTTAGTCCTATTCAGTTGTATTTAAGTTCTGCCGCTTCGGTAGTTTTAGGCATCTATGCCTTTACCGTGCCGGCCTGCCCTCCTGAAAATAAAAGTAAAGGAGACTCAATTGTTTCTGCTTTGGGACTTGATGCTTTTGTGTTATTTAAACAGCGCAAGATGTCGGTATTTTTTATATTTTCGATGATGCTTGGTGCTGCCTTACAGATCACAAACACATTTGGAGAACCATTTTTACATGATTTTGCCGGACTTTACCCGGATTCATTTGCCGTACAACATCCCAGTGTATTGATGTCTGTTTCCCAAATGTCGGAAACACTGTTCATCCTCACTATTCCTTTCTTTTTATACAAATTCGGGATTAAGAAAGTTATGTTGATGAGTATGTTTGCATGGGTATTGCGCTTCGCGTTGTTTGGCATAGGTAACCCCGGGGGTGGCTTTACATTTCTTATACTGTCAATGATTATTTACGGAATGGCCTTCGATTTTTTCAATATATCAGGGTCGTTGTTTGTGGAGTTGGAGGCTGAACCAAGGATAAGGGCCAGTGCACAGGGCTTATTTATGATCATGACCAACGGATTCGGCGCCTTCATAGGGGGTGTTAGCAGCGGATGGATTGTAGACTATTTTACTGTGAATGGTGTGAAGAACTGGCCAAATATCTGGTTTACTTTTGCAGCTTACGCACTGGTTATCGCAGTAGCTTTCATGTTCTTGTTTAAGTATAAACATAAACCGGAGGCCGTGAAAAATGCAAAAGTATAATTAGCCAGATTCTTTTTTTCTCCGGTTTATCTCATCTCGTATGCGTGATGCTTCCTCAAAATTTTCATCGGAAATTGCATTTTCCAGCAGTTCTTCCAGCTCTCCCAGATCATAACCGGTATAATCCCCCCCGGCACTCTTTCTCTTCACCGATTGTTTTTCTTCCTTCTCTCCAGCCTCTTCCTCACTCGAAATTCCGGCTTCATCGATAATATGCTCGTAAGTGTACATCGGGCAGTTAAAACGAATGGCAAGAGCTACAGCATCAGATGTTCTGCTGTCAATTTCGCTTTTTTTTCCGTCTGCTTCACAAACGAGTATCGAGTAAAAAATACCGTTCTCAAACTTGTTAATAACGACTTCCAGTAGGTTGATTTTAAAGTGCGTTGCAAAACTTTTGAACAGATCATGTGTTAAAGGTCTTGTCGGTTTCATATCTTCAAGATGAATGGCAATAGCCTGAGCTTCAAAACCCCCGATGATAATTGGAAGACGTCGGCTTTCGCCTTTAATACCCAGAATCAATGCATAGGCGCCACTTTGCGATTGGCTGTAAGACATCCCCACTATTTCGAGTTGAACCTTTTTCATTGCCTTTAAAAGAGGTTATAAAAGTAGAAAAGTTTTCTGCTTTTCAGGGGTTTTTATTGAATTGTTTTTGTGTTTTTACTAACATCTTATGGAGATGTAAAGAGTCTTTCCCATTAAATTTTATTACGAAACGAATTTATTTTTTTAACAAATGGCTGGTTTTAATAACAAAATCAAGAAAATTGATGCTTTTTACACCATTATTTATATTTTAGCGCCTTCCTTTAAAATTGTTTTACTTAACTGTCAAATAAACCATTTATTATTATGAAAAAAATTCTAACTGTTTTAGCTCTGTTTGCGGCGCCGATACTGGCAAGAGCGAGTGAAGCCGACATAGTTATTCCGCCAGGAATGAAAACGGAATATATCCTTTACTGGGGGTTTTTAATTACTATTGCCGGCTTTCTTTTTGGGTTATACCAATTTGCGAGAGTAAAAAAGATCAGAGCCCACAAGTCGATGCTTGAGGTGGCCAATGTCATCTATCAAACAGGGAAAACCTACCTTATCCAACAGGGGAAATTCCTAGCCATTCTTTTCCTTTTTATCGGAGCAGCCGTTGCCTTTTATTTCGGATGGCTTTCGGAAGGAAATTTTGGTGTGAGCGGTGTGCTTATGATCCTGGGGTGGACGGTTCTCGGCATCCTGGGTTCTTACAGCGTTGCCTGGTTCGGTATCAGGATGAATACTTATGCCAATGCACGGATGGCTTTCGCATCATTAGAAAAAAAGCCATTAAAGTTGCATCAAATCCCGATAGATGCCGGAATGAGTATCGGTGTCGTACTGGTTTCCCTGGAACTTACCATGATGCTCATCATATTAATATTTGTACCGGGCGAATACGCCGGAGCCAGTTTTATCGGATTTGCCATCGGTGAATCATTAGGCGCTTCGGCATTGAGGATTGCCGGCGGCATATTTACTAAAATTGCCGATGTAGGATCCGACCTGATGAAAGTTATTTTTAAAATCGGGGAAGACGACCCAAGAAACCCCGGAACCATTGCCGACTGTGTGGGCGATAATGCCGGCGACAGTGTTGGTCCTACGGCTGACGGTTTTGAAACCTACGGTGTAACAGGCGTTGCACTGATTACTTTTATTGTACTTGCTGTTACCAAAGGTACGGCATGGGAAGCCAATCAGATCGAGTTGCTTACCTGGATTTTTGTTATGCGTATTTTAATGATTGTTACTTCCATTGTTGCTTTCTGGTTTAATTCAGCCATTACTAAAGCAAAATATGCTCATTCGGAAGACATTGACTTTGAGAAGCCATTGACATCTCTGGTTTGGATCACCTCCATTCTTTCCATTATCATAACGTTTGCAGCCAGCTATTTTATCATCAGGGATATGGGTAACAATCTTTGGATTACCTTGTCCGTCATTATCAGTGCCGGAACATTGGGTGCTGCACTGATACCCGAGTTCACAAAGCTGTTTACGAGCCCCAAATCAACGCATGTTAATGAAATTGTTGAAGCTTCAAAAAAAGGTGGTGCATCGCTTAACATACTATCAGGTCTGGTTGCCGGTAATTTCAGCGCCTTTTGGCAGGGGATGGTTTTCTTTCTGCTGATGTTTATAGGTTATTATGCAAGTACTTTTGGCTTGAGCGAGATCATGACCTACCCTTCCATTTTTGCTTTTGGACTGGTGGCGTTCGGATTTCTGGGTATGGGACCGGTTACTATTGCCGTTGATAGTTATGGACCTGTTACGGATAATGCGCAGTCCATCTATGAACTCTCACTGATTGAAGAAAATCAGAAAGAAGTCACCCCAGAGATAGAAAAAGAGTTTGGTTTTACTCCTGATTTTGAAAAATCAAAATATTACCTTGAAGCCAACGATGGTGCGGGAAATACATTTAAAGCTACGGCAAAACCTGTTTTAATCGGTACGGCTGTCGTAGGTGCAACTACTATGATCTTTTCACTTGTTCTAGTTATCGAGCATACGCTGGGCATTTCGCCTGAAATGATATTAAATCTTTTAAACCCATATACCGTTCTTGGTTTTCTTCTTGGTGGTGCTGTGATCTACTGGTTCACCGGAGCCTCCATCCAGGCAGTTACAACCGGTGCAGCCCGTGCTACGGAATACATTAAAAACAATATCAATCTTGAACTTGGTGCTGAGAAGAAAGCTGATATCAACAAATCGAGAGAAGTGGTTCAGATTTGTACTCTTTACGCCCAAAAAGGAATGTGGAATATTTTTATCGCACTGTTTTCATTCGCCCTTGCCTTTGCTTTTCTGGCAGCCCCTGTGGGTGCAGTAAAAGGGATGGATGCGGCAGATATGATCACCCACTCTCTACCTGTTTCACTGTTTATAGGATATTTAATATCTATTGCATTCTTCGGCTTGTACCAGGCCATTTTTATGGCTAATGCCGGTGGCTCCTGGGACAATGCTAAAAAGGTAATTGAGGTGGATATGCAGGAAAAAGGAACCGACCTTCATGCAGCATCCGTAGTTGGCGACACGGTGGGCGACCCTTACAAGGACACATCCTCTGTTGCCCTTAACCCTGTAATCAAATTCACTACACTTTTCGGCTTGCTTGCCATGGAAATTGCCATCTCGGTAAATTTCAGAAATATTGCACCTTATATCGGTCTTGTTTTCCTGGTGGTGGCTCTTTATTTCGTGTACAGGTCATTTTATAAAATGAGGATTAAAGGATAAATAAAATATATCAGATGAAAAAGGAGGTCAGATTTTGACCTCCTTTTTTTTGTTAAAAACTTTTGTTGAACAATTAATATCAGGATAAAAAACACTTCGTTATTCTGAATAAAGATGTGTACTTTTGCGCCTTATTCTATTTCAGTTCAGAATTCATTAAAATATTTATTAGTCAAAGATTTACAATAAGATATGAAGGTGGATACTTTTTTAAACAGGCATGTTGGACCGAGTGAATCGGATGTAAAACAAATGCTGAAAACCATGGGTTTACAGTCGATGGAGCAATTGATAGATGAAACCGTTCCAACGGCAATCAGAACGGATAAACCGTTGCAGTTGGATGAGGGCATGTCGGAATACGACTATCTGAACCATATCAGGGGTATGGCTAAGAAAAACAAGATGTTCAAATCATATATCGGTATGGGATATTACAATACAATCGTGCCTTCGGTTATTTTACGCAATGTGTTTGAAAACCCCGGCTGGTACACTTCGTACACACCTTACCAGGCCGAGATTTCGCAGGGACGGCTGGAGGCACTGCTGAACTTTCAGACCATGGTCGCCGACCTGACGGGACTGCCGCTGGCCAACGCTTCGTTGTTGGATGAAGGTACCGCCGCCGCCGAAGCCATGCTGATGTTCTTCCATGCCAGACCAAGAGCACTTGTTAAAGCGGGTGCCAACAGGTTTCTTGTATCGTCCGAAATGTTTCCGCAAACGCTGGATATTTTAAAGATCAGAGCTGCATCGCGAAACATCAATTTGGTGATTTGCCGGGAAGAAGATTTTGATTTTACAGAAGACACCTTCGGCTGCATGATACAGTATCCCGATCAAAAAGGGAAAATCAGGGACTATTCCGGAGTTATTTCCAAAGCAAACGAACAAAATGTGCCTGTAGCTGTTGCCGCAGACCTGATGAGTCTGGCATTGCTGACACCCCCCGGAGAGTGGGGAACACAGGTTGTTTTTGGAAATGCACAACGATTTGGCGTGCCTTTGGGATATGGTGGGCCTCATGCCGCTTTTTATGCGACTACAGAAGATTATAAGAGGTTTATTCCCGGCAGGATCATTGGTATCTCAAAAGATGTAAACGGTAACAACGCGTACCGAATGGCGCTGCAAACACGTGAACAGCACATCAAACGCGAGCGTGCTACATCCAATATCTGTACAGCCCAGGCACTGTTAGCCATTATGTCGGGATTTTATGGTGTGTACCACGGGAAAGAAGGCATTAAAAAGATCGCCAACAAAATCCATATGCTTACAACGGGTCTGGCAAAGGCTGTTATAAAACTCGGTTTTGAGCAACAGAATGAATTTTTCTTTGATACCCTGTTCATTCGGATTCCGGACAACGTTTCCCAAGACGATATACGCACAACGGCCCTGAAGAATGATGTCAACCTCAGGTATTTCGAAAATGGAAAGCACATCGGGATCAGTATTGACGAAACCTCCTCCGAAAATGATGTAGCTTTCATTGTTGCCCTACTGGCCAAAGCTGCCGGCCAAGAAACTTTTGAATTGAAGTTTGAACCTTTTGAAGGCAGTAATTCGGAATACATTCCGAAAAATCTCCAACGCACTTCGGCTTTTATGGAACATGCGGTTTTCAACACCTATCATTCCGAAACCGATATGATGCGTTATCTGAAAAAGCTGGAGAATAAAGACATCGCCCTGAACCGTTCGATGATACCGTTGGGGTCGTGTACCATGAAACTAAATGCTGCTACCGAAATGATACCTGTCAGTTGGCCTGAGTTTACTGACATTCACCCGTTTGTCCCTGAAAACCAGGCTACAGGATATCAACAAATCATTGATGAAATGGAAAGAATCCTTTGTGAAATCACCGGATTTTCAGCCATTTCATTCCAACCTAATTCTGGTGCTGCCGGTGAATATACCGGACTAATGGTGATTAGGGAATACCAGAAAAGCAAAGGGGAAGAACACCGGAATATTTGCCTGATCCCTGCATCGGCACACGGTACCAACCCCGCCAGTGCGGTGATGGCAGGTATGCAGGTGATCGTGGCCAAAACCGATGAACATGGAAATATTGACCTGAACGACTTACGCGAGAAAGCAGAAGCAAATAAAGAAAATCTTTCAGCCATCATGGTCACCTACCCTTCCACGCACGGTGTATTTGAAGAAGGTATAATTGACCTGATCAGAATCATCCATGACAATGGCGGGCAAGTGTATATGGACGGCGCCAATATGAATGCTCAGGTAGGACTTACCAGTCCCGGATTTATCGGTGCTGATGTTTGCCACCTGAACCTGCATAAAACATTCGGTATCCCTCATGGCGGTGGAGGCCCGGGAGTTGGGCCGATAGGTGTTGCAGCACATCTGAAAGAATTTTTACCGTCGCATTCACTGGTAAAAACAGGGGGCAATGAAGGCATTCCCGCCGTTGCATCAGCTCCGTTCGGAAGTGCCCTTGTGTTGCTGATCTCTTATGGATACCTGAAATTGTTGGGCGGCAAAGGCCTGACAGAAGCCACTAAATATGCCATCCTGAATGCCAATTATCTGTTGCACGAGTTAGAAGAGGATTACCCAATTTTATACACAGGGAAAAACGGACGGGTAGGCCATGAGATGATCCTCGACTGTAATCTATTCAGCAAGACTGCTGGCATTGCCGTTATTGATATCGCCAAACGGCTGATGGACTATGGTTTTCACGCACCTACAGTTGCTTTCCCTGTACACGGAACGTTGATGGTGGAACCTACGGAAAGTGAACCACTGAGCGAGATGAACTATTTCATTGATGCCATGAAAGCGATAAGAGAAGAGATCAAAGCCGTGGAAGAAGGGGTAGCAGAAAAGAAGAACAACGTGGTTTCCAATGCACCGCATACAGCAGAAGTACTGATCTCGGACAAATGGGAGTTCCCCTATAGCCGGGAAGATGCTGCTTATCCGTTATCATGGGTGCGCGACAATAAATTTTTCCCGCCCGTGGGAAAAATTGACGATGCTTTTGGCGACAGAAACTTATGTGCTTGTCTGCCGGTAGCTGACTATGAAGGCCCGGTGATTGATGTTGAGGAAAAGGAATTGTAGTTGTTCATTGTTTAAGCGGGACACCTAAACCAGTCCGAATTCCTGATTTAAAGGTACTTCTAAAACGCTCATCTGTTCCATATCTCCCAGGCGGCATCGGCCTGCAATTCCAGCATGCGTAAACCGTTCACAGTAACGCAACCTTTTTCCCGTCCTTTTTTCAGAAACAGGGTTTCTTCGGGGTTGTATATCAGGTCGTATAAAATATGATCCGGTCTTAAATGCAAATATGGTATTTCGGGCGTCTCATTCACCTTTGGAAACATGCCCACCGGCGTTGTGTTGATGATCAGGTGATGGTTGTTTATAATTTTTTCGGTCAGTTCCGGATAACCCAATTGCTTTTCCAAAGGTTTTCTGCTAACAAAATGAAAGGGAATCTTTAATACTCCCAACACATAAGCCACTGCCTTTGCTGCTCCACCCGTTCCCAGTACCAAAGCCGATAAATTATTTCGTCCGGCGATAAGCGGAAGCAAAGTGTTTTCAAACGCCACCACATCCGTATTATACGCCTTGATAGCCGGTTCCTTTCCTGCCCTCTCGATTTTAAGCGTATTGGCCGAACCCACCTTTTTTACCACAGGATCCAAAATATCCACGATTTGCAAAACATCTTCTTTATATGGAATCGTTACATTCAGTCCGCTTAGTTCCGGCTGGTTATGAATGATCTGCTTTACTTCATCAACATTGGCTATCTCAAAAAGTTGGTACCCGGCTTCAATCCCAAGCGTTTTGAACTTCTCTTTAAAATATGCCGGAGAAAAGGAATGCGCCAGTTTTTTTCCAATGAGTCCGTAGCTTTTCATTTGCCAATTGAATTTTGTTCTTCGAGCATGTGCGCACTGGTCTCCATCCACCAAATAGCTACCACGCCGATGATCATGATGACAATAGCTATGAAAAACTCTGCATTCAGGTGAGGCAGAAAATAATCATACCCAACCACTTTCACCTTATCTCCGAAAGTATGTTCTATTGAATCTTTCCATGGCCAGATGATACCAAGCGAACCTAAAATAAACCCCGTCAAAGCGGCAATGGTTTGATCTCTGAAATTTTTAAATACCCACGAAAGCAAGTGTGCAAAACTAACCAGGCCCACAACAACACCGATAAAAACAGGAAACAACACCTCCAGGTCGCGGTTGTTGATGGCGTCAATAGCTACCAGCTGGTAATTCCCCATCAGGATGAGTACAAAAGAACCGGACAATCCGGGAAGGATCATGGAACATACAGCTACTACGCCGCAAAGGATCAGGTACCAAAAATTGTTATTTTCGGTTGCCGGTGTAAGAAACGTGAACATCAAAGCTATTGCTGTTCCCAGAAGGAAAAATAAATAAACTGTAAATCGCCACCTATCCACTGTTTTGCCTACAAAATAAACCGAAGCCAGTATCAGTCCAAAAAAGAAAGACCATATGTATACCGGATATTCTTCAAACAGGAACCCGAAGACCCTTGCCAGCAAAACAATAGCCAATAATGCCCCCGAGAACACTGCCAGTAGAAAATACAGGTCGGTACGTTCGGCAAAATCCTTCCATTTACCCGTAAAGAACAGTTTTAAAGCAGTCAGGTCAAACGATTTTAACGCAAAGATGAGACGTTCGAAAATACCTGTGATCAAAGCAATGGTACCACCCGACACACCCGGGATGATATTGGCAATACCCATGCCCATGCCTTTAAAAAAAACAACAATATACTCCTTCATATGATCACATCAGTTTCTTAATAATTTTTAATTTATTCCTGAACGGGGCATACCTTATCGGTATATCGAGCCATGTACCGCGGTAAACCACCGGTTTCTCATTTGAAAATACATCGAAAGAATATTTTCCATGGTATTTACCCATGCCGCTGTTTCCCGTTCCGCCAAACGGCAGCCTGTTATTGGCAAAATGCATCAGGGTGTCGTTAATGGTCACTCCGCCGGCAGGAATCACATCCAGAATTCTGCTGATATGTTTTTTGTTGTTGGAAAAAAAGTACAATGCCAACGGGTTCGGACACTCCCTAAGCATCCTTATCAACTCATCCATGCTTTCATAAGTCAAAACAGGCAATATGGGTCCGAATATTTCCGATTGCATTACCGACATGTCAAGACACGCCCTATCGATAATAGTAGGTTCAAAGAAAAGTTCTTCTACATCATAATTTCCACCCCAATAAATCTTACTTCCCTCCATAATACCGATCAAACGCTCCATATTTGCCCGGTTGATAATCCTTGGGTATTCACTGCTGTTTTGTATATCATCACCGTAAAACTTCCTGATTGCATGAACCAGTTCGGGCAGTAGTTTGTCTTTAATTTTTTCGTGAACAATTAAACAATTGGGCGCTATACATGTTTGCCCTGCATTGATCAGTTTTCCCCATATAATACGCCGGGCTGTCAATTTAACATTTACGTCTTCATCAACAATACAGGGGCTTTTGCCACCCAGTTCCAGTGTAACGGGGGTTAATTTCGAGGCTGCCGACTCAAGCACGAACCTGCCTATCCGCCCACTTCCGGTAAAAAAAATATGATCGAAATTCAGTTTCAATAACTCCTGAGCTTCTTTAGCACCTCCAATGATCACTTGTATATATTCTTTGTTAAAAGTTTCGCTGATGATTTTTTCTATCACCTGAGCTGTATGACTGGAAATCTCAGAAGGTTTAACTACAACCGTATTGCCCGCTGAAATGGCTCCGATCATGGGAACCAGAGTCAATTGAAACGGATAATTCCAGGGAGCCATGATCAACACATTGCCCTTGGGATCGTAAGTCTGGTAGCTGGAAGCCGGAAAACTGGTTAACGGGGTTTTAACTCTCCTGGGTTTTGCCCACTTCCTTAAATGCTTTATGTGATAGGACAATTCTTCCAGCACAAATCCTATCTCGGTTGCATAAGCCTCGAACTTCGATTTATGCAAGTCTTCGTATAATGCTTCATAAATCAGTTCTTCGTTACGCTTAATCGCCTCTCTAAGCATCTTAAGTTGTTTTCTGCGGAAGGTTATCGTTTTTGTTTCACCCGACAGGAAATAGGACTTTTGCTGCTGTATCAGCCGTGCATAAATTGATTCCGACATAGCTATCACTTTGAAAATTATTCAGAGCCTTTGTAAATACCCAGTAACTCAATAAATCTCGATTCATTGTTAAGTTCCGGCATAAAATCCAGTAGTTCCGTATGCTTATTGAAATCCAGTTTCAGAGCAGTTTCTATGTAGTAATAGGCCTGCTTTACTTTTCCTGATTTGTACAGGTAGGCAGCCAGCCGATACCATAAAGTGGCATCGTCTTTATTCTTGGCAAGAGCACTTTCGATAATTTCAATGGCCTTCTCATAGCCATCACTCAGGCTCACCGAGTGTGAATAGTTTACCCATGCTTCAATATATTGCGCATCATTTTCTACAATGTCTTCAAACAATCTCTCCGCTTTATCGAACCATGTGCGTTTGAGTGACAGGACAGCCAACTCGTATTTAAAATCATTATTCAGCGGCATCAGCTCAATGGCTTTCTCGTAATATTTTACCGCTGTTTTATCATTGCCTTCTTTGATGAACATCCTACCGATGCCGGCCCACGCTTCAGCCAGCTTATCATCCAGTTCCAAAGCTTTGTTAAAATGAACCAGTGCCTGTTGAATATTGTCCATATTCTCGTATGACTCGCCGATATAATAATGAGTGATCGCCTCCTCAGCTTCATATTTAAAGGTTTCCAGGTAATACCTGATCGACTTATCATAATGTCTCAACCCGGAATATGAATTGGCGATATTGAAGTATGCCGATGCAAATGTTTCGTCAATAGCTATCGTAAATTCGTACGCTTCAATTGCTTTTTCATATAATTCGAGTGTATTGTAAAAAATACCCAGGTTAAACCAGGCTGTTTTCGAATAAGGGTTTTTATCCAGAAACTCTGCGAAAAATTTTACAGCATCTTCTTCCCTGCCTGTAATCTCGAAAAAGAAGGATATCTCATGTATCAGGTTTTCTGATTCGGGATTGATGGAAAGGGCCTTCTTCAGGTTTTTTATGGCTTTCGGATAATTGTTTAGGTTCTCATATTCAAAAGCAATACTGGCATAAACATCTTCCCTGTTTTCCGAATAAGGCAGGCATTTTTTATACTCCTTAATCGCCAGATCAAACTGATTCATAAGGCTGTAGATCTCTGCTTTGTTAACGTAGATCTCTTCATTGGCAGGCTCCAGCAATTCGACATCATTGAGCAGTTCCAGTGCTTCATAGTACTTCTTCCGGTAGGCCAACACCCTGGCTTTTCTAATATTAAACGCAGAAGTTGACGGATATACCTGCAAGGCTTCTTCGATGGCTTTTTCCGACATACTGATATCGTGCATATCGTAATAATAATCGATGATGTATTCAAACTCATCCACATCAAAAAA
>DGOT01000045.1:12387-15521 GCA_002389465.1 Bacteroidales bacterium UBA4459
TTTCCTCCTAACCAGGAAAATTCGTCTCCCATCTCTATTCTTTTACTGATTGTTTACACACTGCAAAAGTAACAATACTTTCAACAGGCAATTTACGATCTTTTCTAAATGTTTACGTTGGCAGCATAAAAAATTACAAACTTGTTTTGATCACTCTTTTTACATTACTCAGAAAATCAACTCCATTGTTTTCTGTTTTACCGAGGTAAATTTTTTCCCTACATTTGCTTCATATTCTTCTTATGATGGTATTAATCAAATCCATTTCCGGAATCAGGGGTACAATTGGCGGTAATTCAGGTGAAAATCTTACGCCTCTTGATATTCTTAAGTTTACTGCTGCTTTCGGTTCTTTTATCAAAAGCAGGTTTAGAGGCAGAAAAGTTCAGTTTGTTGTTGGCCGCGATGCCCGCATATCGGGCAAGATGGTGGAACAATTGGTTGTTTCTACACTCTCCGGCCTCGGCATTGACGTTGTCAATACGGAACTTTCCACTACACCGACAGTGGAAATAGCTGTTCTGGAAAGCGGGGCACAGGGAGGAATTATCATCACGGCAAGTCACAACCCGAAAGAGTGGAACGCGCTGAAACTACTAAACGAAAAAGGAGAATTCATTTCCGCTGAAGAAGGCGGACAGGTACTTGAAATAGCCGATAACGAAGATTTTGATTTTGCCCCGGTAAATGAGTTGGGAGAAATCCGTATTGACGGCACGTTCATAGACAGGCATATTGACAAGATACTCGCATTAAAACTGGTTGACAAAGAAGCTATTGCACAAGCGCAGCTAAAAGTTGTAGTGGATGCCGTAAACTCGACGGGAGGAATAGCTATTCCGAAATTATTAAAAGCGCTGGGAGTGGAAAACGTTATTGAACTCTACTGCGATCCAACAGGTGAATTTCCACACAATCCGGAGCCCCTGCCCGAGCATTTAACGGAAATCTCCCGTGTTGTTATAGAAGAAAAAGCCGCTCTGGGCATAGTAGTCGATCCCGATGTGGACCGTTTGGCCCTGGTGATGGAAAACGGAGTAGTATTCGGAGAAGAATACACCCTGGTAGCGGTTGCTGATTATGTACTCCAACATAAAAAGGGAAATACTGTTTCCAACCTGTCTTCGAGCAGAGCTTTGCGGGATGTGACCGAGCAACACCAGGGAGCCTACTTTGCATCGGCAGTGGGCGAAGTGCATGTAGTAGAAAAAATGAAAGAGGTGGGTGCCGTAATTGGCGGCGAAGGCAATGGAGGTGTGATATACCCCGAGTTGCACTATGGTAGGGATGCATTGGCAGGTGTAGCTTTGCTGTTAACGTATCTGGCTAAAAAACAGACAACCTTATTGGAACTCAAAAAAACATATCCCCAATACATTATTTCGAAAAATAAAATCGAATTGACGGACACCGGTCAATTATCCGGGCTGTTTGCTCATATTAAAAAGGAATATTCAGCGTATCCTGTTTCAACCATCGATGGGGTAAAAATTGACTTCGAAGACGGCTGGGTACACCTCAGGCCTTCCAATACGGAACCTATTATCAGGATATACGCCGAAAGTACGGACAAGGGCAAAGCTGAAGATTATGCTCAGAAGATTATAGACCTTGCCCGTAAGTTTTTGCAGGACTTTTAAAAAATTCACTACTTTTGAGCTGCTCCCATTTCATCAATTGATGCGTAAAAAGAAAAGAAAAGCAATCAGGTATAAAACCGTTACGTTTAAGTTATCGGCTAAGCAGATGAAATCGTTAAAGAATTACTGCCGTGTGCGAAAGACAACTCCTACAAAGCTCATCAAAAAAAGCATACGCAACTATACCGAGCATTTTGCCAGCGAAGTACCCGAAAAATATCAGGCAACCCATAACCAGCTCGATCTTTTTAAAAAAGACCAGGAGCCGCCTTCGATGTTTGACTAACCCATTAGCAGACCATTTTATCAGATAGCAAAACGCCAGATCAACTTAGCGAGGATGGTTGTTTCGGTAAACCTGAAATTACCGTTGGATGTTTCGATCACCTGGTTTACAACAAAATAAAAATCGCTCCCAATTTTGGGTATCCAGTTGATACGGAAATTAAGCAGCACCTCATCATCTTCGTTATTCCACTGACCAAACAGGCTTGTGTTCAGTTTCGGGTTGTAAGCATAAATAACCCTTCCTCCTACCTCATCGGTGATAAAATTCAATGCGTCAAACTTTAGGAAATTTCTGTTCCATTCGGCCGACATATACCAATGCTTGTTCAAACTGAAGTTACCTGCCAGTGAGAACCGGGTTCGCTTTCCGGTATAAAACTCACCCCAGTTTAGAAATATTTCCCCTGATAGCTTCCTGCCGCTAAACGTTTCAAGTTGCACCTCCCCACGTGTGTCCCAGTACTCACCTTCGGGTATTACAATCGTATCAAGTAACTCGAAAGGTTCTTCCAGGCGATCAAACAACCACTGTACATTAAATTCGGTTACTTCCCCGCTTTTGGTCACGAAACCAAATGGCCGCAGTTCATAAAAAATACTTTCCAGTTGATTTGTCTCTTCATTCACATAGTAATTTATGTCCAATGGCTTCAGGTTCAGGTTTCTGAAAAACGGCCAGAATGCAGGGCGTGGATTGAACTGAAGTTCAGTATAATACATCCGGTAGTTATTCCTCCGTAAGAAGCCCATCTCAGGGTTAAAATTCTGCTGTATGCCCACCACTGCCAGATCATACTCAATCCAGTCGTTCGGATAGGAAAGAGAAAAATTGTATGAGAAATTTCTCTGGTTAATTGAATCGCTTGTTTGTGATTGAGCTACCGCACCGTTAATGATCAGATTTTTATCGTTAAATATTTTGGAGGTTGAGTACGTAAAATCAGCACCATACACAATGTTATATCGCCCGTTCAGTAGTTTGGACGTAACAACAGCTCCAATACTTGACTGGTTGCCCAGATCCTGGCGTACCCGTGCTACAGAATAATTGGTCGTGAGCACCGAATCGCCCCTGTTTGCCGTTTGTATGGACATCACACCGACAGATGTACGGTTTTGTTTACCAAATAAGCGTGCGCCACCATAAATAGGTATCTCCTGCCCGTCCTGCAGGCCGATAGTCCGCGAATAGAACACCTGGTTACG
>DGOT01000045.1:15571-16708 GCA_002389465.1 Bacteroidales bacterium UBA4459
GACTCAACCTGCGCAAAATCGGTGTTTACCGTCAGGTTCAATTTCAAAGCAGGTGTAACATCGATGTTGACATCGCCGCCAATTTTATACCGATCATCCCACTTTCTCTCATCTAAGGTTTCCACACCTCCAGATACATAAGGCCTCAACTCAACCTTCTTCTTGGATTTAATATTTTGTAATCCGTCCAGTTTACCAGCCTGTGATATTTTTTCCAGTTCATAAATCCGATACCATCCCTGCCACATGACCTGTTCGCGTTTGTGCCTGATATTTCGTTCAAAATTTATCCCCCAGACCAGATGCTCATCTTTTTTAAATTTTAAAGTGGAAAAAGGTATTTGAATCTCAGCAAACCAACCCTCGTCTGTGACAGTTGTAGCTACGTCCCACACACCATTCCAGCTTTTATTAAATCCTTCTCCTTCATTGGATATCAGCACATCAGCACGGGCACCATTGGGATTGGCTACAAACAAATAACCATTCCGGTTGTCGTTGAACGTACTGATAATCACTTCGATATTATCATCCGTACCCCACTGAAAATCACGCTCCATTTTTTGCGCAACGATTTTGTCAGGCTCATTGTCGAACCCCCAAAAAGCAATATACAGGGTGTTTGTTGTATAGACGATGGCCACTTCGGTCCTTTCCGTTGATGGTTCGCCCTCATAGAGTTCCCGTTGCGTAAAATTATGTATATGCATGGCCCTCAGCCAGCATTCTTCGGTAAGTTTACCATCCATATCTATTTTCTGCTCAGTATAATAGGCATGTAAGGTATCTGGGTGGCTTTGCTGCGCTTCGGAAATTAATGCAATTTGAAAAAATATTACCAACAGAAACAGCTTTCTCATCATTGTCGGGTTTCAGGTCTTAAACGCATAAGGCTATTTCATAGAATGAAACAACAAAGCACCTTTCCGCTATAAGGCACATCAAAATTAAAAAAANNTACAAAATTACCATCAGCTTCGCTTTATCGAACTTTCAAAAGGCAAACGGTTCAGAATAGACCGCCCCAGCGTAATTTCATCGGTATATTCCAGCTCATCGCCAATAGCTACGCCACGTGCAATGGTAGTCACCCGAACATCAAAATCTTTGATCAGTTTATACATATAAAAATTGGTT
>DGOT01000222.1 GCA_002389465.1 Bacteroidales bacterium UBA4459
TATTAATAAAAAGCAAATTGAACCCTTTACCTGGGTTGATTTTCCGGTATTTGGGATGTCCCATACAAGATCTCTTTGTGTTGATAAATCAGGCACCCTCTGGGTTACAACTGATATCGATGGCCTTTTTTGCCTTTCTCCTGAAAACAGGGATTCGTTGCAGTTTATTAATTATCGACACAACCCTGAAGTTGAAGGAAGCATCAGCAGCAACATTGTATTTAGCGTGTATTGCAGCGATGACGGCACTGTATGGATCGGAACCGGTAACGGCCTCAACCGCTTCGATCCTGAAACCGGGACTTTTGAATATTTTAGTATGAAAAACGGTTTCGATGCCTATTTTGTCTATTGTGTAAGAACAGACGGATCAGGAATCGTTTGGGCATCCACCGAAAAAGGGCTGGTACGTTTTAATCCTGACGCAGCAAAAGGAAGAAAATTTAAGCTTTTTACTACAAATGACGGCCTGCCGTTCGATAAAATCTATCCTTATCATTTTGATAAAGGAAAAGACGGGTGGTTTTATCTCGGTGGAGAAAGGGGCTTCGGCCTCGGTTATTTTACTTTTCATCCCGACAGCATTAAAGACAACACCCTCATCCCGTCTATGACCATTACCGGTTTCGAAATAGAAAACAAAGCCATTGGGCTTGACACGGCTATTTCGTACAAAAAACAACTGAACCTGGGTTATGATCAGAATTATATTTCTTTTGAATTTGCGGTACTCGATTACAACGACCCGGAAAAGAACCAGTATGCCTACAAACTTGAAGGCGTGGATGACGACTGGATCTATTCGGGAAACCGTCGCTTTGCAAATTATACCGGGCTTTCTCCCGGAACATATATCTTCAGGGTAAAAGGTTCAAACAATGATGGATACTGGAATGAGGAAGGAGTATCTATTAGGATATCAATCGCCACCCCACCCTGGAAAACCTGGTGGGCCTATCTAATATATTTAGTTCTTGTTTCAAGCATATTGATTTTGGTCTTCCGGTTTTATATGCATCGTCAGAGGTTATTACACCAGCTTGAACTTGAACATCTTGAATCGGACAAGCTGAAAGAGATAGACAGCATGAAATCAAGGTTTTTTGCCAATATCTCCCACGAATTCCGCACGCCCCTTACACTCATCATGGGTCCCTTGCAGAAGATGATCGGTAAAGCAGCTGGCAATACCGACAAACAGGAACTTACTATGATGCAGCGCAATGTCCGACGACTTCAGCAACTGATCAACCAGTTGCTTGACCTGTCGAAACTGGAAGCCGGGAGAATGCAGTTGCAGTGCAGCGAAATGAATATCGTGGAATGGGGAAGAATGCATGTCCAGTCGTTCGAATCGCTCGCCCGGCAACGAAAGATTAACTTTATTTTCGAACAGGAACAGCCCGAGATCATTTGCTTTTTTGATCCTGAAAAAATGGCCCGGGTGCTGAACAACCTGTTATCCAATGCGTTTAAGTTTACGGGGAAAGGGGGAGTAATCAGTGTAAAAGTCTGCAGTCCGCAGTCAGCAATCAGCAGTCGGCAATCAGCAGTTACTGGGGATCTGACTGAAGACTGCAAGGACCAATGCGTGGGCATAAAGATTTCCGACACCGGCCCCGGCATCCCTGCCGAAAAACTACCGCACATCTTCGACCGTTTCTACCAAACCGACGGCTCGCAAACGCGGAAACACGAAGGCACGGGCATCGGGCTGGCACTGGTGAAAGAACTCGTGGAACTTCATCACGGAAGCATCACCGTGGAAAGTATTGAAAGCAAAGGGACGACATTCTCCATTGTCCTGCCGCTGGGAAAAGAACACCTGAAACCGGAAGAAATTGTAATTTCTCCGCCCGAAGTTCCGGAAATAGAAACAATAATTAAAAGTCAGCTCCCTGAAATGGTCATTTCTGAAGAAACACCGGAAGAAATCGAAAAAACCGGAAAACACATTTTGCTGATCGTAGAGGACAATGCGGATATGCGTAATTACATCCGTGGGTTTTTTAGAGATACATATAAAATTCTGGAAGCAGAAAACGGTCAAAAAGGACTTGACCTGGCCGTAAAACATGTTCCCGATATCATCGTCAGCGATGTGATGATGCCGGTGATGGATGGTTACGCACTGTGCCAAAAGATAAAATCCGACCAGCGCACCAACCACATCCCCCTGGTATTGCTTACCGCCCGTTCCTCCGGCGCCGACAAGATCGAAGGTTTGGAAACCGGCGCCGATGATTTTGTGATCAAACCCTTTGAAGGCAAAGAGTTGCAGGTGAGGGTGAAAAACCTGATCGTGCAGCGGGCAAAGTTACGGGAGCACTTTCAGAAAGAATTTATTCTTGATGTTCCGTTGCAGGCAAGCAGCCTTCCTTCCATGGACCAGCAGTATCTGCGGAAAGCCATGAAAATTTTAGAGCTTCATCTGTCCGATCCCGAATTCGGCGTGGAAGAACTTGCAGGGCAGATGGCCATGAGCCGCGTGCAGCTCCACCGCAAGATAAAAGCCATCACCGATCTTTCTCCCGGTGATTTCATTCGTTCCCTGCGGCTCAAGAAAGCAGCAGGGATGCTCCGATCCGGAAGTGGCAACATCACGCAGATCGCTTTTTCCGTCGGTTTCAACAACCCCTCCTGGTTTGCCGAATGTTTCAAAAAGCAATTTGGCGCGCTGCCTTCGGAGTACGGGACGGATTGACCGAAACATCAATCCTTCCAGCGTTCGCCCGCCCGGAAGACACCAGTCAGACGGGCAGAACCCAGAAGTGTGGGAGCTGACAGCACCCAATTCAAATAATCGGGTTCATAGCCGGACAACAATACTTCCAGGTCTTTTAGACACTGGAAGTTTGTTAAATACTATTCTTCATCAAAATGTAACAATCCTTGCATCATTTGAAACGTTTCTGGTAGACATTACTTTCGATCCGTCGTAATTTTACACACATAATTTTTAACTGAAATCCTATTAATAATAAAAACGCAGATTATCATGAAAACCTTCACTTTATTCACAACACTGATCCTCGCAGTCTTCACAGCCACTGCCCAGATCGTCCACGTACCAGCTGACCAACCCACTATCCAGGAAGGCATCAATGCCGCATCAGATGGCGATACGGTTTTGGTTGCAGAAGATACCTACCTGGAAAATATCAATTTCAATGGTAAAGCCATTACACTTGCCAGTAATTTTATAATGGACGGCGACACCAGCCATATTTCCAATACTATTATTGATGGCAGCCAGCCTGATGATCCTGATCTTGGTTCCGTTGTCACTTTTGATTCAGGAGAGGATACCACTTCAATTTTATGTGGATTTACTATTTCAGGTGGAACCGGAACTTATATTTCTGGATTTAATGCATATGCCGGAGGAGGCATATATTGCTATCCAGCCGGTGCAAAAATCATTTATAACCATATTTTGAATAATGCGATTACTTCAAATGGTGGTGGTTATGGAAGCGGGATAGTTTGTGATCATCTGAATGAAGCCTGGATAGTCATTGGAAATAATGTTATTAGTAACAATTCAATCAACTCAATTAACGAAGCATTAGGTGGTGGAATTTCTGTTTTTGGTCGAGCAAGAATTGAACACAACGAGGTCACAGATAATCTTGCTTCTTCGCTTACCGGTATATCGGGAGGTGGTATTAGTTGTAAGGGAACTTTTTATGATCCATCTTTCAAAGAACTTCGGCTAACAAATAATTTAATTGATAACAATACGGCTAATTCGCAGAGTAGCACTACCGAGGGCGCCTATTTTGGAGGTTTATATGTTGAAGGTTTTTATGGTACCGTACGAAACAACACCATTACAAATAATTCAGTTAGTGCCTATGATGGACAATTATGTTATGCACCGGGCTTCATGTCCATAAGAAACCCGGATAATATTATTGTTGAAAATAACATCATTCAGGGGAATTATTTCACAAATGGAGAATGTTGGGGAGGCGGGATATGTGTCTGGATGGGTGGTGGTATCTACCAAAATAATATCATCCAGAATAACCAGGCTTATGACGGAGGAGGAATGTTTATTTACAGTTATGAAACCGGTGAAATTCCCCTTATTATCAACAATACGATATCTGGAAACAATGCAACGCATTTAGGAGGCGGACTTTATATCTATGGCTCAGAGGTTATTGTGTTAAATACCATTTTATGGGGGAATACTGTTGATTCAGAAATAAGTAGCATCTATGAAGTAGAAAGCAACCTTGAAGTCAGGAATTCGGATGTGGAAGGCGGCTGGACAGGAAACGGCAATATGGATGTTGATCCTCAGTTCAAAGCAGACAATTACCATCTTGACTTTTCTAGCGAACTTGTAAATAAGGGTGTTCTGTCTGTATTGATCAACGGTGAATGGTATGGGAGCCCGGAGTATGATGTTGACGACGACGACCGCCCGTATGGCAGTACGAATCCCGATATTGGCGCTGACGAAGCACAATGGTGCTGTGTTGGAGTTAAGGAACAAAGTAAAACTGATTTAAAAGTTACCGTATATCCGAATCCCGCTTCATCGGTTGTTAACTTTTCCATACAGGCTTCTAAAACAACTCAACACGGAAGTAATAAAATCATCTTGTTCAACACCGATGGCAGGGTTGTTTATGAATCAGCAATCACTACATCAAATTTTACGATTAATGTATGTCATTTGTCGCCCGGCGTATATTATGCCAAACTATACTTGGGTGAGCTCATCATAAACAGGAATGTTGTTATAAGTAAATAGCTCTCGAATAACTAAACAGTAACTAAATTTTCTGCCAAAGCACAAGTTGATCGGGCTTGTGCTTTACTCTTAGCCACGAAGCTTGAACATTACAATAAAGGAAATTATTGAGGGGAGCGTTTGGTAACGAATATTATACCGTTTCTATATTCCCCTGCTCATCTACAAGCACGCCGAAATTCATATAAACGAGCTTCCCGTCGCGGAAAAAGAAATCTATCATGCTGTAATCGTAGGAAAGTCTGCGGTCTTTCTCCTCTTCAATTTCTACTTCGTAGTATGTGTGGCCATTGTTTTTCATCAGTTCAACAATATCGTCTTCGGTCAGATTCATTATCTTTTTACCGTAGAGTGTTGCATCAGGATGATCGGTTTCGATACCGGCCAGTATCTGGTTCGAAAGGCCGACAAAGAATATGGAGAATCCCTGCGTCCAGTAATGCAGCACCGTAGTATTAAACTCTTCATCTTCGTCGAAGCTGTTAATTTCTTCCGCTTCGCCATAAGTGTCCATAAATTGACTCATCTTCATGCCAAATTCAAGCGGTCCCAGCCCTATATTTGGTTTTATTTCATAATTCAATAACATCTTTTCTGTCTATTATTAATAAAGTGGAAACAAACATATGTAATTGTTTCGTACAAAACAAATTATAAGCTATTTAATCGGTGAGTCTTCCTCTTTGGCGAAACTTTTATACACCTGTTTCGACATCCAGTTGGGGAAGAACTTGTTCAGCAGAGCCACAAGTTTGCCTTCCGTGGTAAGTACAATGGTGCTTTTTCTCTTCTGAATGGCCCGGTAAATGTATTGGGCTACCTTTTCAGCACTCATCATTTTCTGTTCGTCGCGCGGTGTCTCCCCCTGCTGGCTTCCGTCGGCCGCCAAAGCCGTGTTGCGAATATTGGAGGCGGTAAAGCCCGGATATGCTACCAAAACATGCAGGCCGTCTTTCAGGTGCTCGGTACGGATGCAATCAAGCAGGCCTCCCATGGCAAATTTAGAAGACGAGTATCCTGTTCTTCCCGGTAAGCCTACAATGCCACCGATGGACGAAACACCGACAACACTACCCTTTTGTTTCAGTATATGCGGCAGGGCATATTTCGTACAATACACCGTTCCCCAGAAGTTAACATCCATCAATCGTTTGATCACTTTTAAATCAAGATCTTTAAACAAGGCACGCATCGAAATACCTGCATTGTTGATCAGTATATCAATTCTTCCGAACTGCTCCATGGCTGTTAAAACCAGGTTTTTGCAATCCGATTCCACGGATACATCTGTTTGCGCAAAGGCCACCTCTCCCCCTTTCAGTTTGATTTCTTCGGCAATTTCAGTCAGTTTTTCATGGCTTCGTGCCCCCAGCACGCATTTGGCACCTTTTCCGGCAAATTCAAAAGCCAGCGCTTTGCCAATACCCGATGAAGCTCCGGTGATAATAACAACTTTATCTTTCATTATCTTCTTCTTTAATTTAATACTACAATTATATGAATTTCTGCTCAGGATTTGACAACCGAAGGTAATAAGTTTCCTGAAAAGTTCGAAAAATCCATATATGAATTGTTTACTTTTGTATGAATTAATTGAATGCTATGCTCAACAACAGACAGCTTTTCTTACAACACCTGGCTGTGCCGGCCGAAGTACCCGACGCATTGGAAATCGTCAGGGCTGAAGGTATTTTTCTATATAATGTTGATGGAAACAAATATATTGACCTCGTTTCAGGAGTTTCGGTCAGTAATGTGGGGCACCGCCACCCCAAAGTAGTTCAGGCTATTGAGGAGCAACTGAAAAAATACATGCACCTAATGGTGTATGGTAAATACATCCAGTCGCCACAGGTATTGCTTGCCGAAAAACTGGCCTCCTTGCTGCCAGAGAATCTGCAATCGGTTTATTTCGTCAATTCGGGCAGCGAAGCCATCGAGGGAGCTGTAAAACTGGCCAAAAGGGTAACCGGAAAGCGGAAAATCATAGCTTTTAAAAATGCCTACCACGGCAGCACGCACGGAGCCCTTAGTATTTTAGGCAACGAAGAAATGAAATACGCTTACCGTCCGTTACTTCCCGGCGTTTCTTTTCTGTCGTTTAACCGGAAGGAAGATTTGAAAAAGATAACCAGAGATGCAGCAGCAGTTGTCATTGAACCTGTTCAGGCCGAAGCCGGTATCCTGGTCCCTGATGAAGAATACATGACAGCCTTAAGAAACAGGTGCAACGAAACAGGCACGTTACTTATTTTCGACGAAGTACAGATGGGGTTCGGGCGAACCGGAAAACTTTTCGCCTTCGAACATTTCGGTATAATTCCAGATATCCTCTGCCTGGCTAAAGCTATGGGCGGCGGCATGCCGATCGGTGCTTTTGTGGCCGGCAAAGAACACATGCAGACGTTAACACATCATCCGGCACTGGGACATATCACCACGTTTGGTGGGCATCCGGTAAGTTGTGCAGCAGCATTGGCCAGTCTAGAGATCATTCTTGACGAACAACTCGCCGAACAAGCCAATGAGAAAGGAAGCTTGTTTAAAAATATCCTGGAGCAACATCCTAAAGTAAATCACATCCGCCAGATCGGCCTGATGCTGGCCGTTGAACTTAAAAAGGAATATTCGATACCGAAGATGGTCAAGATTTTACAAAAAAACAGTCTGATCGTGGATCAGTTCCTGTTTAACGACCGGTCGTTCCGCATTGCGCCTCCGCTGACAATAACCGAAGAAGAAATTGCCTTAGTAATTGATAAAGTTGTTGCAAGTCTGAACGAACTGAACTAAGCCTATGCCAGTTTACAAACTCCCCGAAGAGCCTGTATTCCCCCGACCCGACCTGGCCGAAGAGGACGGGTTGCTGGCAATTGGTGGTGATTTGAGCGTTGAACGCCTGCTAAACGCCTATGCATCGGGAATATTTCCCTGGTATGCAAAAGAGCAACCTATATTATGGTGGTCGCCCGACCCGCGCATGGTGCTGTTTCCTGAAAAATTTCTCCGTCACAAGAACCTGCGGAGGACAGTTGATAAAAACATCTACTTCTGGTCATTCGATCAGCATTTTGAACAAGTGATTGAACAATGCGGCAGGGTAAAAAGAAAGAGACAGGACGGGACATGGATCACAACGGAAATGAAAGAGGCATACATACAACTTCACAAATTGGGGTTCGCCCATTCGGTGGAAACATACGATCACGGTAATTTAGCAGGCGGTTTGTATGGTGTTTCGTTGGGAAGTGTTTTCTTTGGCGAGTCGATGTTTCACCTGAAAACAGACGCTTCGAAAGTTGCCCTCTGGCATCTGGTGGATTTTGCCTTACAACACGGAATAAGGATGATTGACGTCCAGCAAAATACAACACATTTAAAAAGTTTGGGTGCTGAAACCATCTCAAGGGAAAAATTCTTAGTTTTATTGAACCAAAATCTTACGTCCGAAACGCTGTTGGGTAACTGGCAGGCATGGAATGATAAAAAAATGAAAAGCGATGAGTGAAAAGAAAAAGTTTATGGAAGAAGCCATTAAACTGGCAGCAGAGAACATGAATAAAAGCAATGGAGGCCCTTTTGGCGCCCTTGTGGTTAAAGATGGAAAAATTATCGGGCGTGGTGTAAACTGCGTAACTTCAACCAACGACCCCACCGCCCATGCCGAAATTGTAGCCATCAGAGAAGCGGCAAAAACTATCAATTCATTTAATCTGGAAGGCTGCGAAATATATGCCAGTTGCGAGCCCTGCCCGATGTGCCTCGGCGCTATTTACTGGGCGCGTATTGACAAGTTGTATTACGCCGGAACACAGGACGATGCTGCCAAAGCCAACTTTGACGATTCTGCAATCTACAAGGAATTCTGCCTCCCCAAAGAAAAAAGGCAACTCCAGTCAACGCAGATGATGCGGGAAGATGCCGTGAAAATATTCGATGAATGGATCAGAAATGAAAGTAAGATTCCATATTAAGATTTCGCGAAGATTGTAGGAATATCCCTGAAAACCACTATTTTTATTATTTAGCAGAAAAGGGTCTTTTTATAGACAGTTGAATGTTTTCTATTTGCACTTACAAACCAAATGTAAATTGAAATCTGAACGAAAAATCCAATGCCTGGTTTATCTGGACGTACAAGTTTTTGAAGACCGGCTGATGCTGATCAATGCTAAAGGGTATTCAGAAAACGAACATCCAGGTGTGCCCAAACTTGTACCGACCTACGATACGGATAAAACTCATAAAAGTGAGATCCTTGAGATGGACTTTGTCAACCAGCCCATAGAAGACACAAAAAAGGAGAAGGTCGATTTCGATATAAAAGTCGTGATTGACCTCGGTAAAATATCCGGTAAACTCAAAGGCATTAAAGTGATTGCTGAAAGTAATGCAGATATTGTTTTAATAAGTTAGCAGATGAAGCAGTACAAATCTGGAAAAGAAAGAAATATTTGCATAAAACGGTTTTTATTTGTATTTTGCAATGAATCAAAATGATACGTCTAATTATCGCCGATGACCATCCTCTTATGAGGGACGGAATCAAAACGATCCTGGCCCGTGAAGAGGATATTGAGGTAACTGATTGTGCCGGAGATGGCGCCGAGCTGCTGGAACTGCTGGAAACCAGAGAGGCTGATGTTATCTTAATGGACATCAATATGCCAGGCATGAATGGCATTGATGCTACAAAACTCATCCGGAAGAAATACCCGAAAATTAAAGTACTTGCTTTTTCGCAATACGACGAAAAACGTTTTGTTAAACAATTATTGAAAAACGGGGCCAATGGCTACCTCCTCAAAAACTCGGCTGCCGGAGAACTTGTGAAAGCCATTAGCATGGTACACAGCGGAGGCATGTATCTGAGTGAGGATCTTCCCAATATTTTCGGAGACAAGGCAAAACCACGCACCGATCATCTTTTTCCCAATCTTACTAAACGTGAAATTGATGTGTTAAGTGAAATCTGTCTCGAGAAAAGCACAGCTGAAATAGCAGAAACACTTTATTTAAGTCCCAATACTATCGAAACGCACCGCTCGAACCTGTTATTAAAGGTAGATGTAAAAAACACTGCCGGCCTGGTAAAATGGGCCATCGAAAATGAAATTGTTTAACCTCTAAAAAATAAAATAATGAGTAATTACTTACACAATCTACATGCAAAGTTTTTTAAGGATCAATCTAATGTTAAAAAAATAAAAGTTTATTTTGAAACCAATATGGATTCTGAATGGAGTTTGATCGACATTCAGGTACCTGCTCCTGGAGTTCCAATTACCGCTAATCTGGATTTAGTATTTAAAATTAATGAATCAAAAAGTACAAATACTTTTACTACAGAAATACATGAGTATGTCTATGACCATGATGTTCTCCCGAATTTTAAACACTTTACCAGTGTGATTCTTTATCATAGCCTCGGGAGCGACAGTGATTCCGTAGGGACAGCGGGAGATCCTACTTAAGATCATACTCCGTATAAAATAAACTTTGCGAAGCGGGATGATTGTAAAAACGATTTAGACATTAAAGTTTTATCCCTTTAATTCGATCAATAAATCACATCCCGGATACTATTTGATCAAAATTTGTTCATTCTTTTAAAATAAGTTGACTACTATTTATCAAGCTTAGGTAACATATATGATAAAGTCTAAAAGTCTCTATATTACCCTCATTTTAACCGGCATACTGGCAACTGCTTTGTATGCCATTCCACAAAGCAAAGGGGTAGATGCAGTTCTCGACAAAGCCAGGTATTATATTGATCATCTTAACTACGATTCGTCTATTCTTTACCTTGATTCAGCTAAGGTGCTTTCCCGTTCAACAGACGATCGGCTGAATGTAACTTACATAAACAGACTCAAGGGATATGCATATCTGAAAAAGAATCAGTATGATTCGGCGGGCTTCTATCTGGAAAAAGCGAGGAAACAAGCAATGGCTCTGGGTAATGATACGATCCTGGCAATTGCTGAACTTAACCTGGGGTGGGTGAAACATCAAAACGGATGGAGTGACTCAGCCCTCATTTCATACAAAAACGGGCTCAAAATTTATCAAAATATCGGAGACACCTCCGGAATGGCGAAAGCCTATACATATCTTGCACATCATTACAATTATTCGGGAGATTTTGATAAAGCCTTGAACAATGCACTGAAAGCAACTCATATTTATAGTAAAAAAGATGAACCAGGACGATATATAAAATCTTTGATACAATTAGGAAATAGTTATGAAAATTTAAAAGATAATGACACCGCAATTGCTTGTTATAAAAAAGCATATCAACTGAGTCTTGATCATAATTTCCCGAAAGAAGCAACCAGTGCGTTGATTAATATCGCTGTTATTCATTATAACTGGGGAAAGGTTTTGGAAGAAAAGAATGATTCTATGAGAGCAAGAGAAGAATTTATTCTGACAAAAGATTATTTTTTGAAAGCTATTGAATTTAATGACAGTATAAATAACAAGAATCAACTGGCGTTAGTGTATGCTAATATCTCAACCATTTACCGCCGCCTTAACGAAGATCAGAAGGCGATAGAATCAGCACAGAAGTCCATCGAGCTTGCAAATGAAATCAACAATCCCGGAGTGCTTTTACGCGCACTCAACAACCTGGGTATTTGTTATAAAAAGCTTAAAGACTATTCGAGAGCAGAGAGCTGCTATCTTGAAGCTATGGTATGGGCAAGAAAGCTTCATTATATGGAAGAATTATTGAACCTGACTATCAACCTAAGTAATATTTACGAAATAAACGGGGATTATAAAGAATCTCTGAAATACTCCCGTTTAGCTGCTTCTTATCAAGACTCATTGTTCAGCGAAAAGAAGCAAAAATTAATTGAAAAACATAAAACCGATTTTGAAATCCTGCATTTAAAAGATCAAAACAAAATTAAAGAGCTGGAAAATAAAAAGATACGAAGTGAACGAAACCGTTCTTTCGGCATCGGACTAACCATCGTTTTTCTTTTAGTTGTTTTTATTTTCTTTTTCAGGATGCGTGTCCGAAAGAACCGAATAATCGCTGAACAGAAGATCCAAAAACTTGAAGACGAGAAAAGACTGATGGCTGCCCAGTCGGTACTGGTTGGCCAGGAAAAGGAACGCGAGCGTATTGCCCGCGAGTTGCACGATGGGATCGGTGTATTACTGTCAACGGCAAGTATTCATTTTTCCAGTGTGGAGTCGAAGGCCGATGAAGAAACCAGCGAAATGCTGAAAAAAGCCAATCGGCTGCTGAAAAATGCCAGCAAGGAAGTCCGTCAAATATCCCACAATATGATGCCCGGGGTGCTTTCAAAATTTGGCCTCAGAGAAGCTATAGAAGATTTATTTGAAGACGTGGAAGAAGCAGGTGAGGTGCACATTGACATGCAATTAATCTGTAAAGAAGAACGGCTTCCGGAAAATACGGAAATTATGATTTTCCGGGCTATTCAGGAGATGCTCAACAACACCATCAAACACGCCAATGCTTCTGCTATCTCTTTGTTTATGGAAAGAACTGACGAACAAATAATCATAGAGTACGATGATAATGGTAGTGGTTTCGATACCGACAAACTCCCTAGCGACAAAAGCCTCGGTTTGTCGGGCATCCGTTCACGAATTGATTACCTGGGGGGTACTGTTGAGTTGATAAGCAAACCGGGTAAAGGAACCAGATATTCTATAACAATACCAATGGGCAGCACAAAAGAATAAGCCCCTTTCCATCTCGCCCGATCCTTCATAAAACACGAACGATTTTTTTATCTGGCTGATTTCAGCCATATTTTTAATATCCCCGAATTAGGTTAAAAATAATTGTCTTTAGTGTTGCACCTTTGTAACACTAATAATCCCTAAAAAATACTACAATGAAAACAAAAATTTTAGTACTCGCAGTTTTACTGCTCGGAGGTTGGGTCTTTACCTCATGTCAAAAAGACAACGCGTTAATGGAAGAAGGCAGTGCCCTGATCCAGTCAGATGTTAAAGATAATTACGTGCCAGATCAGCAACTCATTTACAAAGTGTCAAATTACCCTGACCCGTTCATGAATTACACGACCGTCTCCTACAATTTACCTGAAGCCAGTTTCGTAGAATTATCAGTTTATCATACAACTTTGTTCAAAGAAGTTGTACTGGTGCGTGAATTAAAAAGAGCCGGCATGCATTCTGTTGGTTTTAATGCCACCTCAATGCCCTCAGGTGATTATAATATAGTGTTAAAAGTTAATCATGAAATTGTCGCAACGGCTCCGGCTGAAAAAGTCGACAATGGTTCTGAGCTCATTTTCCCTGATGTAAACTAGAACAACTAGTAAAACCGCACAATTCTTTACCGGTTAAACTATATTCCCTGCTAAAAATTGAGCTCTGCCAAACCCGGCCTGCAGGCCGGGTTTTTTGTTAATTATGATTTTTCTTAAAACTAGTGGAAAACCACTAGTTTTTTTATATCCCTGAAAACCATTAGAAAAATCCGGGTACGGTTTAGTAATTTCGTAGTACGAAAAAAGAAAAAAACTCAAATTAAAAATCATGCATGTTACGCAGGTCAAATTATTCTCTTTTAAACTAACATCCAGCCCACAATCTGTCAATTCCTGACAACAGTTATTTTTCTCAGTAACAGACCTGCTGCCTATGGACCCGGTTGATACCTCAACCGGGTTTTTTTATACGAATCCCTGAACTGGCAGTGACGTATCCGG
>DGOT01000139.1:0-7149 GCA_002389465.1 Bacteroidales bacterium UBA4459
ATTATCACCACTCTCTAATTGATCAGAAAGATATTGTACGACTAAGGCTTCTGGGCTGTTGGAATGTATGCCCATAAACACTTCAATATTGTTTTGGGTAAATATTTCCTGTGCTTTCGTCCCCATTCCTCCTGAAATGATCGTACTTACACCTTTACCGGCTAAAAACCGCGGATACGTTCCCGGTTGATGAACTGGTGGCGTCAAATACGCAACCTTCGTGATTTTCTGATCTTCTGTCTCAATTACAGCAAACTGCTCGCAATGCCCGAAATGAGCACACAGTTTTTTATCAATTGTTGGTACAGCAAACAATTTCATCATCTCCTAATTTTTTTAAAATACGTTCTTATTTATCTAATTTAGTTGACCTCAAATGGATCCCATATCACCAAAATCAGTGCTCCGTTTTCCGATTCAAAAGGCCCGTGTTCCTCATGCGGATAATAAATCTGATAGGAACCTTTCAGATAAACAGTACTATTGCTTGTGTATTCGCCTTCAAGCACAAAATGCTGCTCTGTTGTGATATGCGAATGGGGTGCCATACTAAACCCTGCTGGTAGTTTCAGCAAAATAGTCTTACCGTTTTTTTCGTTGTCACGTAGTACTTTTTGTTTGGTGCCATTGGGATATTCTACAGCATCTTTCCAATGCTCATCATCAAATAAATTCATTATATCCTTCATATCATTAAATTTTTATTGTTTGAAACATAACTAACTGAACCTTAAAGCACATGCCACCCCTGTATTCCTTTATTATTTTTTCAGCAATTCTTCCCTGATCATTGTATGACCACATTTGGGACATTTTAGATTGGTGCATTTCACACCCTGTTTATGGGGCACTTTTTCACCACATTTGGCACAAACACAGTAGCCACCCGGACCAAATGCTCCCCCTTTGTTTCGTCCCTGGCCTCCGCCACGTCCCAAACCTTTTCCCTGTCCTAGCATTCCATTTTCTCTTTCCATTTTTTTATTTTTTAGATTCCTAATATTTTTGCATCAACAAAAAACTTCGATTTAACTTCAACATCATAGTCTGATAAAATAAGTTCATTTTTATTCTGTTTTAAAAAATCATTCCGGGAAAAAATCCCGGAATGATTTAAAGGCTTTATTCTTCAGGTTTGTTTTTATGAAGAAGATTTTCAAGAAACGATAATCTACTCTTCATGGAACTGATCTCATCCTTAATAACGTTTTCATCATTAGGATCAACATCTCTGTTAAAAAATCCGAATCCACGGCCATAGCCAAAACCACGGCCACCTCCCCTGCTTCTGTTAAAAAATCCTCTACCAAAACCAAATCCTGAACTTGTGTTTTCGGTGTCAGCGCAATCACCCATGCGCCTTCCGGTCATCGGCCCTAAGCCTAAAGGACCTGTTCTGTCACCTCGTGGCATATTTACCTCCTTTCTTTTTGTTTTTGTTACTATTGCGATTTACATTTCTTCCTCTGCAACATTCACCATGCCCAAAACCACCGGCCAGATTTATTAAATTCTTTGAGTGACATTCGGGGCACTCCGTTACAGGCGATTCAATATTTATTTTGAACATATGCCCGCAATCGGAGCATTGGATAATATTTCTTCTGAAATGGATGTTCCCACCATCAATTGTCAACATCTTTCCCTGAAAGATAAACTCGGCAATTTTATTTCTTGACTTCTCTATTAACCTGCTGAATGTAGAACGTGAAACGCCCATCTCCTCTGCAGCTTCCTCGTGCGACATCCCCATATAGTCAGCCAAACGCATGGCTTCAAACTCATCCAGAGCAAGTTGCACTTCCTGCAGCGACTTACCAGGAACCCCCACAGGTTTAAACTCCGTAAATAAGGGTGGTTCATGTACTATTCGTTCATTTTTAGGTCGTGGCATCCTTTAATATTCATGTAAATTCTTTTGCAAAGATAATGCACATATGTGCACAATGCAAGAAAAATGAAGATTTTTTTTCGTGTAATGAAATCCCTTTTCACAACAAGGCAGACTTCTATCAGAATTTCATAGAAATATAGAGAACTACTCGTTTTTTGTACATATTATTATTGCATGCGGCTTTTTTATCTGCAAATAAAAAAATGAGGCAAACCAGCTGCCTTCACTAATTAAATAAAACATTTACTTTTACAACAGTTTAACCAAATCCTGCTTGCGATGAAAAAAAATCTTTTCCTGATCGTCTTTTTTTTCAATGTTTTTTCTCTGGGCATTAACGCTCAAAACGCGGACACGGTCAACGCTATTAAAGAAAACAGCACTTCCTTATCTGAACAAAAACCGGTATACATCATATTTCAAGGCGACACTTTATTCCCTTTATACGCTCATTTCGGCCCTTTTACTCCTGAGGAGCGGGCGGACGTTATTACCGATCATTTAAACAGCCTTGCGAATGAACTCACTGCTGTTGAAGATTCTTTCAGTATAGTTGACAAATTCAATTACTCACTTGTTTTCTATAAAGGATTTTCATTAATGAGCATCAGCGATGAAGATGTGGCACCCTTGGGAATGCAGCGCCGGCAAGCCATTGATACATATGTAGCATCTATCCGAACATCTTTTAAAAAACATATTGAACACAAGAGCACCAAAGACTGGCTGGTAAACATCGGGCTGACCGTACTTACGCTGATTGGATTGGTTATTATCTTCTACCTTGTTAACAGGTTCTTTAAATGGCTTAACAACAAACTCCGTCAATACGAAAAAAACCTGAAAAGGAAGCGGACGAGTTTATTCAGATATCTGGCTCCCAAAGGGCCTGACAGTTTCTTTATTTTCCTTTCTACTATTGTTAAATATGCACTGATTCTTTTGATTTTATTGCTTTACCTTCCTTTGTTATTCAGTTTTATGCCGTGGACAAAAGGAATTGTGGAACAATTCTACGGGTACATTGCCGATCCTGTAAAATACGTGTTGTATGGACTATGGAACTTTCTACCTAATTTGTTCTTCATTATCATCATTTTAATAGTTGCCAGATACTTCGTAAAGATCACATCTTATGCCTCCGGTGAGATTGAAAAAGAAAAACTAAAATTAAAAGGCTTTCATAAAGATTGGGCCAAACCTACGGCCAACATCCTTAAGGTGATCATTTATGCTTTTGCACTGGTTTTTATTTTCCCCTACTTGCCCGGCTCCGATTCTCCTGCATTTCAAGGGGTATCCATTTTTCTCGGAGTATTA
This sequence comes from Bacteroidales bacterium UBA4459, assembly GCA_002389465.1. Classification (GTDB taxonomy): domain Bacteria; phylum Bacteroidota; class Bacteroidia; order Bacteroidales; family F082; genus UBA4459. The sequence continues at coordinate 3,215 of DGOT01000139.1, forward strand.
TTTTCATTGGGATCGACTTCTGCCATTGCCAATCTTGTAGCAGGAATTGTAATTACTTATATGCGCCCGTTTATGATTGGCGACAGGGTGAAAATTGGCACCACCATTGGAACCGTTGTTGAGAAATCAATGCTGGTCACTAAAATAAGAACACTGAAAAATGAAGAAGTTACAATTCCCAATGCCCAAATCATCAACACCCACTTACTTAACTATTCCAATAATGCCAAAGAACTTGGGATCATCCTCTACACATCCGTCACTATAGGGTATAGCGTACCCTGGCAAACTGTGAACGACCTCTTACTGAAGGCAGCAAAAAAAACTAAGTTATTGGCACGCGACAACAAACCCTTTATTCTCCAGAAAAGCCTGGACGATTTTTATGTAGAATACGAATTGAACGTTTATACAAGACAAGTAAATAAAATGATGATGATTTACTCTGATTTACATAAAAATATTCTGGAAACCTTCAATGAAGGTGGAGTGGAGATACTTTCTCCCCATTACAATGCCATTCGAGATGGAATTGATTCTACCACTGAAGGTGGAAGTATGCCTGACACAAAAAATCCGGTAGAAAAAGTCATCGACAAGGTAACGGGGAAGAAATAAATAAGTTTTTTCTTTTCCTTTAAGTTTTCGCCTCCAGTTCATTATTTACTGAATGTCTGCTGCTTAGTAACTCGTACACCTTTTTATACGTATGTAAAGTATCTGACAGAAATTTTATTAAACCGGGAGTGTGGACAATTTACAGTTCCGGATGAAGTTAGTGTTTACGGATTGTGTAATTTTGCCCAATAATAAACAGAACATAAATTATGGATGCAAAGTTTTCTCAACGGGTTAAAGATGTCCTGTCATTCAGCCGTGAAGAAGCTATAAGATTAGGGAATAACTATATTGGGCTTGAACATTTTATTTTGGGACTTCTTCGTGAAGGTGACGGTTTAGCGGTTCAACTGCTGAATTATTTTGGCGTCGACATGAAGCAATTCAAAACAAGCATTGAAGAGGCCATCAGGACCAGCAANNNNAAAATAACTTACCTTGAAGCCAAATTGTTTAACAGTGATCTGATTGGTACCGAACATCTTCTGCTTGCCATATTAAAAGACGAGAACAATCTGGTTACAAGAAAACTGGAAAGCCTGGGCGTTAATTACGATAATGTCAAAGAAGAATTGATTACTATCAGAAAAGAAAAGAAGGAGGACACGGGTTATTTCGAGCCAAAAGCTGAACTTCCCGGTGAAACGGAAGAACCCGAAGAAGGGCCTAAATCGTTTAGCGGAGGCACTAAAAAATCAGGTGATACAAAATCCAAAACCCCGGTATTGGACAACTTTGGCCGTGATTTAACAAAAATGGCTGAAGAAGACCGGCTTGACCCGATTGTAGGTCGTGAAAAAGAGTTACAACGCATTGCCCAGATCCTCAGCCGAAGGAAGAAGAACAATCCTATTCTGATTGGCGAACCTGGCGTAGGCAAATCAGCCATTGCCGAAGGCCTGGCTCTGCGCATTGTGCAACGTAAAGTTTCGCGCGCCTTGTTCAACAAAAGGATCGTTACGCTCGACCTTGCTTCTCTGGTGGCAGGAACAAAATACCGCGGCCAGTTTGAAGAACGGATGAAAGCGGTACTGAACGAACTGGAGAAAAATGACGATATCATTTTGTTCATTGATGAAATACACACGATCGTAGGTGCCGGAAACGCATCAGGATCGTTAGACGCTTCCAATATGTTCAAACCGGCTTTAGCCAGGGGCGAGCTGCAATGCGTAGGCGCCACAACCCTTGACGAATACAGACAGTATATTGAAAAAGACGGCGCCCTGGAACGAAGGTTTCAAAAAATTCTTGTGGATCCCACAAGCCCGGAAGAGACTATTGATATCCTGAACAACATTAAGGAAAAATATGAAGACCATCATCTGGTAAAATATGCAGATGACGCCATCAAAGCATGTGTGAATTTAACCAACCGATACATCAGCGACAGGTATTTACCCGATAAAGCTATTGATGCTTTGGACGAGGCCGGCGCCCGTGTTCATATCAGCAACATCCATGTCCCGGCGGAAATAATCAATCTCGAAAACTCTATTGACGAGATAAAAGAACAAAAAACTGGTGCCATCAAGGCCCAAAAATTTGAGGAAGCAGCTCAATTCAGAGACATTGAACGGCAGTATACAGAAGAGTTGACCAGGGCGAAAAAAAGGTGGGAAGAAGAAGCCAAAATACACCGCGAAGAAGTAACGGAAGAAAATGTGGCCGAAGTGGTTGCCATGATGACGGGCATACCTGTTCAGAATATTGCCCAAAGTGAAAGTCAGCGACTGATTAACATGGAGAAAGAACTTCAGTCGGAGGTTATCGGGCAGGAAGAAGCCATTAAAAAAGTCGTTAAAGCCATTCGCCGTAACAGGGCTGGCCTAAAAGACCCGAGCAAACCTATCGGTTCTTTTATTTTCCTCGGCCCAACAGGTGTAGGAAAGACATACCTGGCAAAAATGCTGGCCAAATTCCTGTTTGATACGGAAGATGCACTGATTAGGGTGGACATGAGCGAGTACATGGAAAAATTTGCCGTCTCGAGGCTTGTGGGAGCGCCTCCCGGATATGTTGGTTACGAAGAAGGCGGACAATTAACCGAAAAAGTCAGAAGAAAGCCGTATTCGATCGTTTTGCTTGATGAAATTGAGAAAGCACATCCAGATGTTTTCCACTTGTTGTTGCAAGTATTGGATGATGGTGTTCTTACTGATGGTCTGGGCCGTCGCGTTGATTTTAAAAACACGATCATCATAATGACATCCAATATCGGATCGCGCCAACTGAAGGATTTCGGCCAAGGTGTTGGCTTCAGCACTTCGGCCAAAAAGCAAAGCAAGGCAAGCCATGCCCAGGGAGTTATTGAAAATGCACTGAAGCGCGCTTTTGCTCCCGAGTTCCTGAACAGAATTGATGACGTAGTCATCTTCAACGCATTGGAACGCGAAGACATTCATAAGATCATCGATATTGAGTTGTCGCACCTGTACAAGCGCATCCATGAGATGAACTATAAAATAAAGGTTACAGGAAAAGCCAAAGACTTTATCATAGAAAAAGGGTGGGACGAGCAATTCGGAGCACGTCCGTTGAAACGGGCAATCCAGAAGTACATTGAAGACCTCCTGGCCGAAGAGATCATCATTAGTTCGTTAAAAGAAGGGGACACCATCAATGTGGGTGTCGACACGAAAAAAGATGATATCAAAATCACCATCACAAAGGCAAAGAAAGCCGCTCCAAAAAAGAAAAGCGAGAAAAAATAGATTGTAAATTTTTAAGCTCTCAGAAGCCGGGCATCGCTGTCCGGCTTTTTTGTTGAAATCTCGTTTAACAAGATTTGTGCTCATCTTATACGTTAAAACAATTCAAATTATATCTTTGTTGCACAAAACGAAAAAAAAATTTATGGACACCAAAGCAAAAGTTAAAGGAGCAGAATTTTTAATTAAAGATATTTCTTATAAGGACGTTTTCATTCCCGAAGAATTTGATGAAGAGCAGCAAATGATTGCTGAAACATGTATCGACTTTGTAGAAACTGAGGTATCCCCTAATTTCGATGCACTGGATGAACACACCGAAGGTCTGATGCCTTCACTCCTGAAAAAAGCCGGTGAACTGGGTTTGCTGGGCATATCGATACCGGAGCAATACGAAGGGTTTGGACAATCATTCCTTACGTCGATGAAAGCCAACGAGTCCATAGGTTCGGCCTATTCGTTTTCGGTTGCTTTTATGGCACATACGGGTATAGGCTCACTTCCACTGTTGTACTATGGCAATGACGACCAACATGCCAAATACCTCCCTAAACTGGCCACAGGCGAATGGCTTGCTGCTTATTGCCTTACTGAACCCGGAGCCGG
>DGOT01000139.1:7175-8723 GCA_002389465.1 Bacteroidales bacterium UBA4459
ACCAATGGTGGCTTTGCCGATATGCTTACTGTTTTCGCTAAAATTGACAACGACCGTGTTCTGAGCGCTTTCCTCGTCGAATCAAGCTGGGAAGGAATTACCATGAACCCTGAAGAGCATAAAATGGGCATCAGAGGATCATCGACACGCCAGATATTCTTTAACGATGTAAAAGTGCCGGTTGAGAATTTACTGGGCCGCAGAGGCGAAGGATTCCGTATTGCTCTGAATATTTTACATATCGGACGTATCAAACTGGGAGCCACTGTATTGGGTGCTATGCGCAGGGCTATTAATTATTCCGTATCATATGCCAACGAACGAAAGCAATTCGGTTCATTCATTGCCGACTTTGGTGCTATCAAACATAAGATGGCCAACCAGGTGGTGAAAATGTTTGCTACTGAATCGGCAGTGTACCGGGCCAGCAAAGATGTAGAGGACACTATTGACAGTTTACTGGAACAGGGAAAAACATACGGTCAGGCAAATATTGGAGGCGTAGCTGAATACGAGCCTGAATGTGCTCTCTTGAAAGTTTACGGTTCCGAATCGCAGGATTATGTGGTGGATGAGATGGTACAGATATACGGAGGCATGGGGTTCTCGTCTGAGGCACCTGCTGACCGTTCCTACCGCGACTCAAGGATCAACCGGATATTTGAAGGCACCAATGAGATTAACCGGCTGATAACTATCGACTCGACCCTTAAAAAGGGGATGAGGCATAAGATCAACCTGTTTGAGGCTGCCAGCGAAGTAGTAAACAACCTGGATAAACTGCAGGCAGTGGAAACCGAGGGGAAAGACTATTACGAAATCAAACATGCTTTTGTTTCCAACCTCAAAAAAACCATCCTGATGTTGCTACCGGTAGTAACAGATACCTTTAAAAGAGATCTGGTACACGAAGAGGAGATCCAGATGAACATTTCCGACATGATCATGCACGTATATGTATTTGAGTCAACTTTGCTTCGGGTGGAAAAAATAGAAAAAGAGGGGCTAAAACCAGATGCGAAAATTTACCGGGACATTCTGGATGTACTGACGCGCAACACGCTGCAAAAAACATATTCTAACGCATTTGACGCCATCGGTTCATTTGCCGAAGGCGATCTGAAAGAAAAACTTTGCAGTGCATTACGTACACTCACAAAAGCCGACCCGACAAATGTGAAGGAATCGAGAAGAAACATTGCCGACAAACTGAACGATGACGGGTTGTACAAGTTTTAGAGATATCCAACCGGATAATGATCTGAGTTGTTCTTTACGAACCTACTAACGGAACTATTTATAATTCGTTCCTTCATGAACTGATTTTCTTAACGTATTTTTTCAAAGGCGTAGCGTCAAATTCATCCATCAGCGATTTTGGTTACTAACGCTCTTTTAATTCTAAGTTAAAATTTAATTATTCGAGAATCCAGTGTGCGTGGGCCAGCCAAAACAGCGGGCCCGCGAAAGGGTGAATGCAGGAATGCTTACGGCCGGAAGCAAAAACGCGCGCGTTTCGGTAAGAAACAATTGGGTAGGACTGTGCCG
>DGOT01000123.1 GCA_002389465.1 Bacteroidales bacterium UBA4459
CGCAGGTAAAGCGTAGCTCCGGTTCCGTAAGGAGGAATGTATCGGGCATTCATTTTTATCACAGTGACAATGGCTTTTTCAAATAGTTCTGCCGGAGGGGGTGCCATCATGATACCATCAGCTGAGTTTTGCATACGCCGGGCATTTTCTTCCCACCTGAACAGCCTTACTTTCCCGTCTTTCCCTCTGTAAACTTTCAGGCCTTCAAATGCCTCCTGCCCGTAGTGAAGAGCTGTTGCTGCCATATGGATAGGGATATATTCCGAAGAGCTTATCTCCAGTTCTCCCCACTTGCCATCACGATAATAGCAGCGCACATTGTAATCGGTAGGGTAATAACCAAAAGGTAAATTACCCCAGTCAATATCGATATTTTCTTTCATTTTTAAACTTTTTACACTAAAAAAAATATTATCCGCTAAGTTACTAACTTTATACGTTCCTGCAATAATCCAAAGCAGAATAATACAATCTTTATTAGTTCATAATAGATGGAAATCCGGTCTTAAAAAACAATACAAATACTACCCATATATCTGTTATTGGACTGAATTAAAAAGCGAAATCAGGTATCAACCACAATAGCAGAATGATCATCACTAAAGCGGGCAGCATGTTCATTACATTGATTTTCTTTATTTCCAGAATATTTATCCCCAGCCCAATGAGCAATACTCCGCCAACAGCAGAAAGTTCCGTGATAAATAACTGTGGTACAAAATCGCCCAGGCCCATAGTCAGCAGTGTTAGTCCACCCTGGTATATTAAAAGTGGAACAGCTGAGAATAAAACCCCGATACCTAACCCGGATGCCAGGGCAATGGACGAAACTCCGTCCATCAGTGACTTGATCAGCAATAGCCTGGGACTCCCTCCCATCCCCTCTTCAATAGCGCCCAAAATGGTTAGCGAGCCCATGCAATACAATAGAAACGCTGTAAGTAAACCTTCCGTAAACCGTTCGTTTCCTGTTTTTATTTTCTTTTTCAAGATATTCCCCCAACGCTCAAACCATCGGTCAATACCCAAACCTTCACCTATTAAACCACCAGTTACCAGCGCGATAATCATATGCATGACATGCGAGGTTTTCAGCGCCATGGAAATCCCCAGAAACAAAGTGAACAAACCTATTATCTGGAAGAAAATTTTCACAAACCGTTCGGGAAGCCGCTTGTTTAATATTAAACCCAACGAACCTCCAACTAACACGGCTAACACATTGACAATTGTTCCCAGCATTTGAACTTTATGTTGGTTACGAAGATATAAAAATTGATATATTAACTTGTTTTTAAATAAGTTTGAGGGGTGTTTCTTAAATAGAATTCGCTCACTTTTATTTAACAGAATTTATACAGTAATTTACTTTTGTATATTTAAAAAAACGATTCTTTGTTAAGAAATTTGAAAAAAGAAGAAAGTTTGGTATATTTGATGCCTAATTATTAACCTAACTTAATTAAAAACAAAAGCTTTATGAAAAAATTAATTTTTACCGGTTTATCAGTAATCCTCTCCTTAATGATTGTATCCATCTATTCCTGTAATAAGGATGAAGAAAATCATGCTCCAACCATTACATCTGTCGTAGTTAACCCAACTACTGTTAATGCTAATGGAATCACTACTGTATCTGTTACAGCATCCGATCAGGACGGTGATGCGCTTACGTATTCTTATATCGTATCAGGTGGCTCAATAATTGGGAATGGTGCTACCGCTACCTGGACTGCACCTGCTGTGGAAGGTGCCAACTCCGTTACCGTTACCGTATCCGATGGAAAAGGCGGACAAGCCAGTAGCAATGCATCATTAACCGTACTGGCACAAGTCACTCAAATTACCGGAACGGCCAGTTTCCTGGCAGGAACGTCGGGCGATTTGTCCAATTCAAAAGTCAGCATTTACACCTCCTGGGATAACTGGAATACCAACCAGCCCATTAAATTTGCTGCCGTTACAGGGTCTGGAGCAAGTGTGTCATTCACATTAACCGATGTAAACCCCGGAAACTATTATCTGGATGTATGGAAAGATGCAGATAACGATGGATTCTGGTCATCGGGTGATTATGTTGGATGGTACGGTTCAGGAGGCCTTGGAAGCCCAAGCTTGACAGAGTTTCAGATTACGCAGGGGCAAACTTTTAATACCACAATTCAAATGTACATCATTGCCAAAGGATTTACACTCAAAGAATTAAAATACGAGGATTAAAAGATTTTTAGTTCATTCGAAAAGCCCACTCTACTCTTGTGGGCTTTTTTTTATGGGCGTATCCCCGTGCATTTCTCAACCTGTCTCTTCAACTAATTACTTGATGTTTAATCCAACAGCTCAGGTACACTGCTGGATTTCTTACTAATTAAGACAATTTGTCACCAATATTCAGGTGGCATATCCTTTGATAAGTATCCGTCCAAATAATTAGAGTGAATATTTAAAAACAGAAAAAATATGACAGTACAAAAAGGCAGCATAGACATCAAAACGGAAAACATTTTTCCGATCATCAAGAAATTCCTTTATTCGGATCATGAAATATTTTTACGCGAATTGGTCTCCAATGCTGTTGACGCCACGCAGAAACTGAAAACACTGGCTTCGGCAGGAAAGTTGAAAGATGAACTTGGCGACCTGACCATTCATGTGGAAGTGGATAAGAAAAACAATACACTTATTGTACGCGACCGTGGTATCGGTATGACCGCTGATGAGGTAGATAAATACATCAACCAGATCGCTTTTTCGAGCGCCGAAGAATTTGTGAAGAAATTCAAGACGAAAACTGAAGCCGAACAAAATGCAATTATCGGCCATTTTGGCCTTGGCTTCTACTCATCTTTCATGGTGTCCGAAAAAGTGGAGATCAGGACTAAAACCTATAAAAAAGGCGGAAAAACAAAAGCGGTGCGTTGGGAATGTGACGGCAGTCCGGAATATGTACTGGAAGAAATTGACGATAAAACAGACAGGGGCACTGAAGTCATCCTGCATATTGATGACGAGAATAAAGATTTCCTCGAAGACTATCGTATCAAAGAATTACTGAATAAATATTGCAAGTTTCTACCTGTCCCGATCCAGTTTGGCACAGAAAAGGTACAGGAACCAGTAGAGGGTGAAAAAGACAAAGACGGTAACCAGATAACTCGTGAAGTGGAGAAACCGTACATAGTAAACAATACCCATCCCCTTTGGAGAAAGAAACCTTCCGAAGCCACCGATGAAGATTATAAAAACTTTTACAGGGAATTGTATCCATACAGTATGGAAGAACCGTTGTTCCACATTCACTTAAACGTGGATTATCCGTTCAACCTAACGGGCATCCTCTATTTCCCTAAAGTGAAAAAGGACTATGAGCTTCAGCGGAACAAAATCCAATTGTACAGCAATCAGGTGTTCGTCACGGATTCTGTTGAAGGCATTGTTCCGGACTTCCTGACGTTGATGCACGGTGTAATCGACTCACCCGACATTCCGTTGAATGTGAGCCGTTCCTACCTGCAAAGTGACCGGAGTGTTAAAAAGATTTCGGGATATATTACACGTAAAGTGGCTGATAAGCTGGCCGAAATCTTTAAAAAAGAACGCGAAACGTTTGAGAAGAAATGGGATGACATCAAAATCTTTATCGAATACGGTATGATCTCAGACGAGAAATTTTACGAGAAAGCCGTGAAATTTGCACTACTTAAAAACACAGGCGGCAACTACTTCACCCTGGATGAGTATCAAAAGCATGTTGAGAAAACACAAAAAGACAAAGAGAATAAACTGGTGTATTTATATGCCAATAATCTTGATGAGCAGCATGCCTACATTGAAACAGCTAAAGAGCGTGGATATGATGTTCTGTTGATGGACGGCGTGCTCGACAGTCATTTTATTAATACACTGGAACAGAAACTATCTGATACTTCTTTTGCCAGAGTTGATTCCAACACGATTGATAAACTGATCAACAAGGAAGAGGAAGCTCCTTCGAAGCTGGACGATAAGGAAAAAGAGAAATTGAAGGAGGCATTTGAACGGAATATTGACAAGGAGAAATTCAATGTGCTGTTTGAGAACCTGAGTGAAACCGACATGCCGGTTGTTATTATGCAGAACGAGTTTATGCGCAGAATGCGCGATATGGAAGCCCTTGGTGGCGGTAGTGGCGGAATGATGGGCCTGGGAAGTTTGCCTGAGACTTACGAAATGGTTGTAAACACCAACAATCCGTTGCTGGATAAAGTACTCAAAGAAAAAAGCAAGAAGAAGCAGGACCAATTGATCAAACAGATGTATGACCTGGCGAGGTTATCAAAAAACCTGTTAAAAGGAAAAGAACTGACAGACTTTGTCAAGAGGAGTATCGACATAATCGAATAACAGATTACACAATAAATATACGGAAGAAGCCTGGCAATTGTCGGGCTTTTTTTTAAACCCCTCTCACCCCCTTGCTGATA
>DGOT01000170.1 GCA_002389465.1 Bacteroidales bacterium UBA4459
ATTCTTGCAATCGTCTTTTTTAGACTTTTTTGCTTTTTTATCTTTATCGTTATCAATAACCTGATTTGTGTTGATTATACCAGTTGTCATGGCTAAGCTGGAGAATGTTATAGTTCCAAAAAAAATCAAACTAAAACTTAATGCTACTATTCTTTTCTTCATTTTATTTCTTTCTCTTACAGTTAATATTATCTTTCGCAACAAAAATAGATGAGAAAAATCAGCAAGTGTGTTAAGTGCATGTTAAAAACTGTTAACTATTTGTTAATTTATACTTAGTGCTCTGTTCCAAAGGCTAAATTTGAGTGAGATTTATGAAAAAGAAAGCCATCATACTAATTATTGTTCTTGCTGCCGCATCGTTGGTTGGTATTGTGCTGACGCAATTGTACTGGGTGAAAAAGGCTTATGAATTAAAGGAGGAGCAGTTTGATAATAGTGTCAGGATTGCTGTAAAAACAATTATAAACCAGTTTCTTGAACAAAAAAACGATTCGGTGTTTAAACAGAATCTGGCAATTTTAAAATGCCGGAAAACGAAACTTGATGTCACCGATATTGTGATACCGGAACAACTGGATTCATTAATGCATGATGAACTGGGATCTATGGCGATTGACAGCAATTATTACTATGCCTTGTACAAAAGACAAAGCAATAAATTTGTAACAGGTAGATATGAAGGGTTTGAAAAACAATTGGCAGAATCAAGGTTTCAGTTCTCTGTTGCCGGGCTATACAGACCCGGCGATTACTATTTAGCTATTTACTTTCCCGGAAAAGTTCATCATTTGATGCATCAGATGGAATTGTGGCTGGTGCTTTCCATTGTTTTTGTAATAATCCTTATTGCCACCTTTGTTTCTGTGATCTTTACCATCGTACGCCAGACGAAACTATCCGAATTGAAAAACGATTTTATCAATAACCTGACGCATGAGTTCAAAACACCGATTGCCACATCTTCATTAGCTGCTGAAATGCTTCTGCGGTCCGAGATGGAACACAATCCCGGGAAAATTAAAAAATACGCTACCGTTATTTTGGATGAAAACCACAGGCTGCAAAAGCAATTGGATCAAATGTTGCAATTGGCGGCACTGAAGATAGGCCGGTTGAAATACCGTTTATTAAAGGTGGACGTACACAAACTCATTAATAATGTTATTGCAAGTTTTGATTTAAGGATAAAAGAAAACAAGATTAGCCTGGAAACGCATCTGATCGCTAAAAATCATAACATTGTAGGTGATAAGGAGCACCTTCAGAATGTTTTTTTTAATCTGGTTGACAATGCGATCAAGTATTCACCCGTTAATCCAGTTATTAAGATCAGCACATGGAATGTTGATAACGGTATCATGATCAGGGTGGAAGATAACGGTATCGGCATTAAAAAAGAATACCAGAAGGAGATTTTTAAGAACCTGTATCGTGTACCTACAGGAAATATTCATGAGACAAGAGGATTTGGATTAGGCTTGTATTATGTTAAGACCGTTGTTGATCAACATAGTGGTCATATCCACGTGGTCAGCCAGGTAGGTACAGGTTCAAAATTCAATCTCTTTTTACCCTTTAAAATTCAATAAAGATGCAGGAAAAAAAAGGAAAAGCACGCATATTATTCGTCGAAGATGACGCAAACTTAAGTATGATCTTGCAGGATTACCTTGAGATGGTAGGATTCAATGTTGACCCTGCCCAAGACGGGGAGGTTGGCTACAGTCTGTTTAAAAAGAATGAGTACGACCTGGTTCTGCTTGACGTAATGATGCCCAAAAAAGACGGGTTTACTTTAGCAAAAGAAATCAGAGCCAAACGACATAATGTTCCGATCCTTTTTTTAACGGCCAGAAATCTTAAAGAAGACCGTATTCAGGGCTTCCAGTACGGTTGTGATGATTATATAACAAAACCTTTCAGTACGGAAGAGTTGAATCTGAGAATAAAAGCTATCCTACGCCGTTGTGCGGCCGCAAAGATGATGGATGTAAAAATTGATGAGGAGTTTAAGATTGGAAAGTTTACATTCGACTGCAAAAACCTTTTGTTGAAAAGTGAGGGAGAAGAAAAGAAACTAACAAAAAAAGAATCAGAGTTGCTTAAGCTACTGTGCATAAACAAAAATGCCCTGTTGCCGCGTGAAGAAGCACTGGAAAAAATTTGGGGTGAGAATGACTATTTTATCGGGCGCAGCATGGATGTATTCATCACCAAATTAAGAAAGTACCTTAGCACTGATCCGGATGTAAGAATCATCAACGTACATGGGATTGGCTTTAAACTGGAAATTCAGGAAAAAAGCATCGAAGAAAAACACAGTTGAGTTAAAATTTATTGTGTAATCCCCAGCAGATAAAGCATAAAAACATACTCCAGAGCTGTTTCTTTATGCGCTTCAAATCTTCCGGAAGCTCCTCCGTGGCCAAAATCCATATTAGTCTTGAGCAAGAGTAAACTGTCATCGGTTTTCATGTCACGCAGTTTGGCTACCCATTTGGCAGGTTCCCAGTATTGCACTTGGCTGTCATGCAATCCGGTTGTCACCAGCATATTCGGGTAAGCCTTTGCCTCAACATTGTCATAGGGTGAGTACGATAACATATATTCATAATACTCTTTTTCGTTCGGGTTGCCCCATTCATCATATTCGCCGGTTGTTAGCGGAATACTCTCATCAAGCATGGTAGTAACAACATCTACAAAAGGAACAGCTGCAATAACACCTTCGAAAAGTTGGGGCTCATAATTAATCACAGCTCCAATCAGCAAACCACCTGCACTTCCTCCGTAGCCAAATAACTTATTTGAGGAAGTGTATTTATTTTCAATTAAATATCTGGCACAATCAATAAAATCAAAAAATGTGTTTTTCTTTTTCAGTAGTTTACCATCTTCATACCATTGCCGCCCTAATTCTTCACCACCTCTGATGTGGGCAATAGCAATGGCAAAACCGCGGTTGAGCAAGCTCAGACGAGAAGAGCTGAAGTAAGACTCAACACTGTAACCGTATGAACCGTAACCGTAGATCATCAGCGGTTGTGAGCCGTCTTTTTTGAACCCTTTCCTGTAAATAATTGATACCGGAACTTCAACCCCATCACGCGCAGGGGCATACCGCCTTTCTGTAATATAATCAGACGAATTGTAATCGCCCAAAACTTCCTGCTGCTTAAGTAAAACTGAAGCACGGGTTACCATGTTATAATCATATACGGATTCAGGTGTTTTTAATGAAGTAAATCCATACCGCAGACTTTTGCTGTAATAATCGGGATTGTTTGATGTGTAGGCATAATAGTCATCTTCATCAAATGTTATGTAATGGTCGCTGTTCTCTTTAGTGTCATACACCCTGAATTTTATAAGACCGTTTTTTCTTTCGGCAAGAACATAATAGTTCTCAAATACACTGACATATTCAAATAGGACATCATCCCTGTTGGGAATTATCTCAGTCCAGTTATCCAGTTCGGTTTTATTTTCAGGGGCTTCCATAAGCCTGAAGTTTTTAGCTTTGTAGTTGGTTCTTACCAGCCATCTGTTTCCCTGGTGAGAGATGTTGTATTCGATACCATGTCTTCTTTTTTGAAAGAGTTTGAATACGCCTGTGGGCTGTGCGGCATCAAGAACTCTGTATTCAGAGGTGAGTGTGCTTTCCGACCCGATCACAAGATATTTCTCCGATTTTGTTTTATAAACATAAGTATTGTAAGTGGGGTCCGTTTCGTGATACACTACCTCGTTGTTTTTCACATTTTGACCTAAGCAGTGTCTTAATATTTTATATGGACGAAGTGTTTCGTCTTTAATGGCATAAAAAATAGTTTTATTGTCGTTTGCCCAGGTAACATTTCCAGAGGTATTGGGAATGCTCTCTTCGTAAACTTCACCTGTTTTCAGATTTTTAAAATGCAGGGTGTATTTCCGGCGGCTGACGGTGTCTACACTATACACAAGCATTTCATTATCCGGACTCACTTCCCAACTTCCAATCTGGAAGAAGGCATGACCTTCAGCCATTTTATTTCCGTCAAGCATCACCTCTTCCGGGGCATCTGTTGCCAGAGTCTTACGGCAATATACCGGATATTCTTTTCCTTCTTCATACCGGGTGTAATAGGCATATCCGTTTACAGTATAGGGTACAGACATATCCGTTTGCTTGATGCGCGAAATAATTTCTTTATATATTTTTTCCTGAAACTTTTCCGTTCCTTTCAGCATTTCTTCGGTATAGGCATTTTCAGCTTTAAGGTATTCAATTACTTCAGGATTATCACGTTGGTTGAGCCAATAGTAATTGTCCACTCTTTCATGGCCTTGTTCGTTAAATACTTTTTCCGTTTTTTTTGCTACAGGGGCTTTCATAGGTTTCTCTTTTTGTTGATTGCATCCGTTAAAAATTAATAAGCTGAGTACCGGAAAAAGATACCATTTCAGGTTGTTCATTAAGTACATAGTTGAAAAGTATTAGAGTTTAAAAATAGAAATTCAATCCAAGACTTGGCATAATGGGAAGTTGATATACAATTTCATTTGTGATCAAATCAATATAAAATATATTCTCCTGATTATAAACGTTAATAACGCTCAGGTCGAGTACAAATTTTGTGCGGGCGCCGAGATAGAAATTCTTTTTAATGTCAATGTCAAGCCGATGATACGTAGGCAGCCTTCCACCGAATAACTCGCCGTAGATAATCCCTAATTGCCCGTTTTCATTGGGGTAATCGCTGTTCACACCATCTGCAAATGTAAGGTGCTCATAAAATCCCTGAACCTGTGTAAACGGAAATCCGGTTCCGAAGTTCCACCTGACACTAAATTCCCATTGCTTTTTAGGACCGGTAACATACGAAAAAATAAAGTTTATGTTATGCCTCCTGTCAAAGTGTGGTGTATAGGTTACAATCTCGCCCTGAATATTTTCGTACTCCCGGTGTACAAACCCCAACGAGTAAACAAACCACATATATATTTTTTTATAATCGTATTGCATGGATAAATCAAGACCATAAGCATTGCCCTTTTCAACGATAAAATCCTTAACCTGCGTATCAGGAGTTCCCGGAGGAGCGTCTTCCTCGTTAAATAATTTAAACCGGTTGATGTTGGTTAGTTGCGGATAGTATTTGTAGTAACCTTCAATGTTCAGGTTTAGGGATCTGCCCAAATCAATTTCGGTGCCCAGAATCAAGTGATCCGATTTCTGGAGTTTGGTTTTAACATCTTCTCCGTTATATGTGGCGGGTAGGTTCTCCGGGCCCGACAAAAAGCCATAAAACAAGTTGACTACATCACGATCGGAAGTGGCGGAGATTAGATTCTGAGAGTACATGCCCCCGGCAAATTTTAACCTGAATCTATCCGTTACATTGTATTTTATCGATAGGCGGGGTTCGGGCGAAACCTCCGATAGTGAAGCATACCACTGCAAGCGAAAACCGGGTTCGATGATGAACTTCCCTATAATCGCTTTGTATTTAGCATACAGTCCCAGTTGTGTGGTATTTTCGGTAAGATTGGTTTTTCTTCCGCCCGTAATCAGGCTGAACTCGTATTCAGTGCGGTAGCCTTCCAACTCGACGCCGTATTTCAAGCTGTTTTTGCCTAAAAAGTAGGTAAAATCCAACCCGCCATTAAACCCGTTGATCAGGCTGCGCTTTTGATTTAAAGCTGTAGAACTTATATTACTCTCATACTGAGAATAGGCAAAGATTCCTTCGATAAGAACAGGCGATTTACCAGGGATGACAACAAAATTAACGCCTCCTCCAAACGAATTCCATCCGTAACTTGAAATGGCGTTGTAATTATCCACTTTATCGTTGAAACTGAATCCGAAAAAACTGACTTTGCTTCCATTTCCGCTGTTTAGTGAGATCTTTCCGTAAAAATCATTGAAGTTGAAAGGAAGCCCGTCTTCATCAACATACGAATAGAGGGATTTGGACGTCTGTTCAAGATAAGAGCTTTTATATGAAAGAATAAAGGAAACACTTCCGCTTTCCGGTGACTTTTGTTTCGAAAGAGGTCCTTCGAGTAATGCCCTGGCGCCAAAAGTGGATGCACCAACAGAACCGGATAACCTTTTTTTATTCCCGTCTTTATACGTGATGTCCATGATAGAGGAAATCCGTCCGCCGTATTCGGCATTGAAACCCCCGGTATAAACATCGGCACTTCGGATAACATCAGTTTCCAGTACCGAAAACAAACCGATGGAATGGAACGGGTTATAAATGGTCATTCCGTCCAGGATTACTTTGTTTTGAATCGGGGAGCCTCCTCTTACATAGAACTGTCCTCCCTGGTCGCCTGTAAAGATCACACCGGGTACCACTTGCAGATACTGGGCAAAATCAGCCTGCCCGCCAACCGAAGGGATTTGCTTGATATCTTTTGGGGTTACTTTTACAACCGATGTTTTTGTTTCGGTACGTGCTTCAATCCGTTCGGCATTGATCTCAACAGTTTCCAGCTTTACTGACGATTCTTTTAGGCTGAAATTTTTATTAATGATCCCGGATGGTTGCAGCGTAACGGGCATCTGTACTGTGTCGAAACCGAGATAGGTTACTATAAGTAAATACTCTCCGGGAGGTATCCTGGAGATTAAATAATAACCGTTGTTATCAGTAGATGCACCGTATGTGGTTCCTTTTAGATAGACATTGGAGAATATGGCCGGTTCTCCTGATTCCTCTTCGTATATAAACCCTCTTACAGTTGCTTCCTGTGCATTTAAGATAAAAGGAAACAATAGGATAAACAAAAGGAAAATGTTGAAATTAGGTTGCCTCGTATTCATATGATTCCGATTCTTGTAAAGTTGCATGCAAAGTAATTAAAAATGTGACTTGATAGCATGACGTTTGACCGATTATTTCATGAGAAATGATATAATTTGTAATTTTATAAACTATTGTACGTCATTTATTATATGAAGAGAATCGTAACCCTTACGCTGTTGCTTTTTCTGATGGTTGGATTTATCAGGCAGTCGCTGTCGCAGCAATCTATAAGCATGCCCGGGAGCGATGTTAGCCGGGAACAACAGATTTCTTTGACCAGACAGGATTCAATTTTAGCATTAAGAATACCTGAATTAATACTTCCTGAACAATACAAGGGAAGAATGGGCAGGGATCTGCCGGCTGTTGTCAATAATGCGGAACATCCGTTTCTTAGGCCGGTATTTTCGCAAGAGTATTATGCAAACTGCGGCCAGTCTTCCGGAGTAGCTTATAATTTTACATATGAAATTGACCGGGCAAGGGGTATGCCGGCAAATGGGGAAGCTAATCAATACACCCCACAATTTACCTGGAATTTTATGAATGGTGGTGACGGGTGGTATGGTGTGAGCTACTTTCATAGTTTCGAAATCCTGAAAAAGGTAGGCAATCCTTCTGTTGAAGATTATGGCGGTTTTTATAAGGGGGGAAATGAAAGGTGGATGTCAGGATATGGAGCATATCGCAACTCGATGCGGAACAGAATAGATGAAATATATTATATTGACGTTGGTACGATCGAAGGCGTCAACACGTTAAAATACTGGTTGTATGATCACCTGGAAGGTGATGTTTACGGAGGAGTTGCCAGCTTTTATTCTTACAGTGCCTGGGATTATACTTTTTTGCCCGGAGACAGTCCTGAAGCCGGTAAACCTGTTATTACAGAGTGGCACGCTCCGGCTACGCATGCCCTGACTATTGTTGGATATAACGATTCAATAAGGTACGATTATAACAACGACGGGAAGTACACAAATGATATAGACATCAACAACGATGAGGTTGTTGATATGAAAGACTGGGAGATCGGAGGGGTTTTGTTTGTGAACAGCCACGGCGATAATTGGGCCGACTCGGGATTTTGCTATGCCATGTATAACGCATTTGCTTACAAGTACGAAGAGGGTGGTATCTGGAATCAGTCGGTAAACGTGCTAAAAGTCAAGCCGGATTACCAGCCAGTGTTGGGGTTAAAATTAAAATTGAAACATAATTCCCGTAACAAATTAAAAATTATTGCCGGTATTTCTTCCGACACAGCTTTGAACTATGCCCGGCATACAATTGACTTTCCTATTATTAATTTTCAGGGAGGCAACAAGGTATTGCAGGGATCGGATACACTGCTCAACGGTGACGAACTGGAATTGGAGTTGGATATTACTCCTTTGCTTACATACGTGAGCCCGGGCGCATGGGCCAGGTATTTTGTCCAGATAATCGAAAGAGACACAAAAAAGGCAGGAGAAGGTCAGATCTTGTTTTTTAGTATAGTGGATTATACACATGATGATGAAATTGTTTGTTCCGTTTCGCCACTGGATATAAATAATAATAGTGTCACGTCGCTATCCCTTGTCGGACAACTTCAGTTCAATAAGGTTAGGATAGTAACCGATGAGTTACCTGTAGTTGAGCCGGAAATACCTTACAGTGTGCAATTACAGGCCGAAGGGGGCAACCCGCCTTATAAGTGGTCGGTTATAAAAGAGTACAAACTTCTTAACTCAGAGGAAGAGCTCCCGGAAACAGAAGGAGAAGAAATTGAGTTCTCAAATAGTGATACGGCTTTCGTACGTTTTGATTTACCCTTCTCCTTTCCTTTTTACGGTGATACAATGAACCGGATAACAGTTCATGTTGATGGTTTCGTGACGTTTGAAAAGACCGACTTACCGTATCCTTACTTTATGGGCGAGTCAACAATGTTGCAAAATAATAAAATGATTGCACCTTTTTTATGCGACCTGGAGTTGAAGTCTGATTTTGGACATAAGGTGACATACCAGTCAGCAGACGATTATTTTTTGATTNNNTATAGCCCGGACATTGTAAATCTTGTGTTTGCGTTAAAAATATTCCCATCAGGCGATTTCGTTACTTATTTTGATGAAATGGGGATCCCCGATGGAGCGCTTTGGTCTTCGGGAGTTTCCTTAGGAGACGGTTTTAATTACCTAATGAATCATACTGAAATACCTGTTTTCGGATTATCTGGAAGAAGTTTCCGTTATTCGCCGCTGGTTGTTGATGCCGAAAATGTGTCTGTTTCTCCCGATGGATTGCTGGAAGTATCAGCATTGAACGATGAGCATATGTATCAAATACATGTGGCAG
>DGOT01000072.1 GCA_002389465.1 Bacteroidales bacterium UBA4459
ATCAAAATATCTGTTACAATTTGAGCAAGCTGTTGATCCTGATAATCCGGAAGGACAGACATTCAAACAACGGGTGTTCCTATCACATGAAGATTTTGATACACCGGTTGTATTTATTACGGAAGGTTATACAGCATGGCACGCTGAAAAGCCTGACTTTACAAGCGAACTGGCAGGCCTGTTGAATTCTAATCAGATTTGCGTGGAACACCGCTATTTTGGCACATCTGTACCAGACTCACTGGACTGGGATCAGTTAACTGTTGCTCATGCAGCTGCCGACCATCACCGGATAGTGCAGGTATTAAAAAACATTTATAACGGAAAATGGATAAGTACAGGAATCAGTAAAGGTGGACAAACTACTATATATTTCCGTTATTTCTATCCCGAAGATGTGGACATCAGCGTACCTTATGTAGCCCCGTTAAATTTCTCTATAGAAGAACAGCGGGTTTACAGATTTTTAGAGCAGGTGGGCAGTATAGAGTGCCGTGACAGAATACTGCGCTTTCAGACAGAACTTATAAAAAACAAAGCTGATTTTCTGCCCGCCTTTGAAGAACTAGCCAACAAGAAGAAATTAACCTATAGCATGGGTATCGAAAAAGCATTTGAGCTCACAGTTCTGGAGTATTCTTTTGCTTTTTGGCAGTGGGGTTCTTTTACATGCGATCAAATTCCTGTTGATTTATCTGATAAAAACAAGGTTGTCAAACATCTGGATGAAGTATCAGGTTTGAAGTGGGTTTCCAACGAAGGTATCGAAGAACTCCAGCCGTTTTTTTACCAGGCAATGCGTGAAATGGGCTTTTATGGGTACGACATCACCCCTTTTAAAAAATGGATCAGCTATACCGAAAACCCTACTTTTGAGTTTACTCTGCCAAAAGGAATACAGGTAGCTTACGAAGCCAGGTTAAATGAGCAGGTAGACTGTTTTGTGCGGCATCAGGCCGAAAATATGATTTTTATCTATGGCGAATATGATCCATGGTCGGCACCTGCTGTTGAACTTACGTATCAAACTAACTCCATAAAAGTTGTGAAACCAGGTGGAAGTCACCGTACACGCATCAAAGACCTGACAGAGAAACAGCAAGAGATAGTGATGGACACACTGTTAAAATGGCTAAAACCTTAATGCCAAAGGTCTTCCATTCGTTTCATATGTTACCATGAACTTCCCTGAAAGATACGGGAATCTTCAGGTGAGATGATACTTCCTTTTAATCTGGCACCATTATTAACCAATAGCAATTCGGCATAACCATCACCAAAAATGGTAAGGCTCAGTTGATGAATCCCTGTTCCCTGGCCAGCTTTAGGCTTCACCGTAATTTCGACTCTAACCGGCTTTTTGAAGTTGTTGGCTGTCACCTTGTATTTTGTTACTGTTGCCTCTGAGGTGATCCCTCCCAACCCATTTGGTGACGGAACGGATTGCAGCCCGATAAACGAAAATTGTAATACGGCATCATTATCAATTACGTAAAAGAAGTTTGTTTTCTGATCAAGCGGTAACGTTCCGTTAGATGTAAATAAATCCGTCGCCTGAAATACAACCCGCTTTGACTCAACCAGTGTTTTGGCCTTCTCCCATTCGGCTTTCTCGGCCTCTTCTTTCATTTTTTTCTTTTCACTTTTGTCCAGTTTTTTTGCATCTTTTGTTGTTAATTCCTGTCCGTACGACTGGCATGTTACAAAAGACATCGCAAGCAATAGGCTGAAAATTAATGTTATCTTTTTCATTTTCGTATATTTTTATGAAACATATCAGAGTAAAAAGCTTAGGTCGCTACCCGGGTTATACTCTACAGGTTCCGTGCCAAACCGAAACAGGCGCATATCTCTGCTGCCTAAAAGCTTTAGCAATTTCCCTTCTGCATACAGCAGGCTGGCTTCCCTCAATCCAACTACGGTCACATCACGGTTGATGGCCAGAAATTCTTCAATACGCTGCTGTCTTGTTTCACCGCCATGCCCTTCAGGATTGGCATCCAGGTAATGTGGGTTAATCTGAAATGGCACCAACCCCAGTGTATCAAAGCTGGATGGCTCCATAATAGGCATATCATTTGTTGTTTTTAAAGATGGGCAAGCCACATTAGCTCCCGCACTCCATCCCATATACGGCGTTCCTCTCTCTGCTTTTCCCCTGATAGCATCCATAATTCCAGTCTGGTGCATCATGGCGACCAGATGAAACGTATTACCACCACCAACGGCAATGGCTTCAGCCTCATTGATCATCAGCACCGGATTAGTCGCTTTATGAACCGATTCCACTTCGAAGCCCATGGCACCGAAGACACCAGCTACCCGCTTCAGGTATACATTATAGGATGCTTCCAGACTTTCTTCCGAAAGGTTTACACCGGCATAAGGCACAAACGTCACTTTATTAACGCCTTCGCTTTTAAGAAAATCTGAAATATATGTCCTGGGCCAGCCAAGGTATTCCTCACCCGCCATGGTTGAGTTACTGATTAATAATAATCTTTTTGCCATATCTGTATCATTTTAATGTTTTGGTAAAAATATCAAGAATTATCATCTTATCCGAACTATTTTTTCAAGCACGATAAACGTAAGGTTCTATAGTATGGATCGGCATTAATCAGACTTGATATAAAAGTCTCTTTATCTGCTTTTCCTGTACATATCCCAGCCCCTACAAGTTTCTGATAACTTTTCGTAGCCTTCTCATCAGCTCCCCTCTTCCTTAATAG
>DGOT01000212.1 GCA_002389465.1 Bacteroidales bacterium UBA4459
TACCTTTTTGGGGTCCAGACCCATCCGCCGCGCTGTTGCATCAATAATACGCAGGTTGGCCTGGTGTGGTACCAGATAAGCGATACTATCGCTGGTGAGGTTATTGCGTTCCATCATATCCACCGAAACGTCTGCCATGCCTTTTACGGCAAATTTAAAAACCTGCTGGCCTTCCTGATGTATAAAATGTTCATGTGCGTCTATGGTTTCATGCGAAGGAGGTTTTACCGAACCGCCCGCCGTCTGGTATAGATAAATACGGCCTGAACCGTCTGTGTAATTCTTTGTGTCCATCACACCGTAACCTTCCGTATCAGGCTCTAACAATACCGCGCCCCCGGCATCACCAAATAAGACGCATGTTGTACGGTCAGTATAATCTGTAATTGACGACATTTTATCTGCACCTACCAGCACGACTTTTTTGTATTGGCCCGATTCAATAAATTTAGATGCTGCATTTAAAGCGAACAGAAACCCGGAACAAGCTGCGTTGATATCAAAACTCCACGCATTTTTAATCCCCACTTTATCGCAAATGATATTGGATGAAGCCGGAAAAAGCATGTCCGGAGTTACCGTAGCCAATATCAGCAAATCTATTTCATCAGGAGATGTGTTTGTTTTTTTAAGCAATCCTTTAACTGCCTCAACTCCTATGTCTGACGTCCCCTTACCTTCCCCTTTTAATATGTGTCGTTCTTTGATGCCTGTGCGTGAAAGGATCCAGTCATCAGACGTATCCACCATTTTTTCCAATTCTTCATTGGTTAAAATGTATTCGGGTACCCATCCATGTATGCCTGTTATTGCGGCGCGAACCTTTGTCATGGTAATGTGATTATTTAATTGCGTGCAAAAGTAATAATTTTAAACAGTATCCGGCTTTTTGCTCTTTAGGTTTCCAAAATTCATACAACAAAAAACCCTCATCCTGTAAGAGGAATAAGGGTTTGTAAAATTGTAAAACCAGTTTACTGTACTGTATAACGAAGGTGTTTTACTCAGCTTTGGCATTCTCTGCAACCAGCTTTCCTTTATAGTATAGGTCACCATCTACGTAATAGGCACGATGATAAATATGAACCGTACCGGTAGTAGGACATGTAGCCAATTGAGGAGCTGTAGCCTTATAATGCGTTCTTCTTTTATCCCTCCTTGTTTTCGAAATTTTTCTCTTTGGATGTGCCATTTTTATATTAATTTTAATTATTTCAGTTTTAATTTTTTCAATGCATCCCACCTTGGGTCAACGTTTTGAGTTGCATGTGTCTCGATTTTTCCGATTATATCAGGATTGCAGTCTTCGATATGGGCATGCGCTTTTTTAATCGGTAACAGCAAGTTCACGTATTCATAAATATACTGTGTAAGATCAAGCTTGTTATCAGTTTGAGGTACCACAATCACCTCATCTGTCTCTTCTTCAAATGCTTCACCAAACTTCACCACCAATCGGAACCCACCTTCAAAATCCTGGTAGTAATTTTCCAGGCATCGTTCACAAACAAGTTCGAAACGGCCGTTAAGATGAAAATGCATATCCATTAAGGTTGTTTCCTTGATCAATTCAACGGAAACAGACGCTGCTCCCCGTTTTACATCGAGTAAATCATCACCATCAAAGAACTCTTTATCTATCCTGAATTCGAAAGAGTGTTTTCCTAAGCTTAACCCAATAAAAGGTATGATATAATCCTTTTCCATCTTTTTCCTCATTCAAAATCGGGCGGCAAAAGTACTTATTATTATTATGTTTTACAAATTTTTACGCCGGATGTACAAAAAAATGGCAAGGAGCATGCAAAGTTCCCCAAACCCATAAATCCACCAGTTAAAATACTGCGGAACAAAGTGTAATGAATAAGCTAGTGCCTGTTCGTTTGCCGCAAAAGAGAAAATATCACTGAAACAGAATTTTTGCAGTATATACCGGGTGTACTCTTCGGTATAAGAAATGATCACCACAACGGAGCCTGTGATGAGCAACAACCACTCCCATTTGTTCAGGGAAGCGTGATCATCTTTGCTGTCATTAAAAAGCAACAATACAGCCAGTAAGATCATTGTGAATGCATTGATAACAGGGCTAATTACCGGTCCTACCCAGGTAGTAGGTATCAGGAATAAAACATCCCACGTAAATAATGATTCGGGCCAGCCGAGGAAAAGTTTTAAAAACACATAATAAAATATGTCCCATACGGCAAAGGAAAAGATAAACCAGGCAAAACGGGCCGACGCTTTTTCCGTAGCTATAAACCCAATACTCAGTAACATAATCATGGTGGCCAACTCACGCAATAATTCGGCAACAATTAAATTGGGAGTGATCGGACGAAGCGGAAAGGCAAATCCGTCAGGATAATAAATTTCCCGCAGATAAATTACCACAACAGTTTCCAGAAGCCCCATGGCTATGGAAAACAAAGTAATCCATACAAATTTCATTGACAATGAATCTTTTTGGATCATTCTTTTTTTTTGATCCTCTAAAATTAAGCATAATTTAACCCGCCGGGCAATCTCATACCCGCAATAGTTAACATATTCCCTAATTGATGTACATTAGCAGTAAAGATTAATTACGACTTATGGAAAAGTTTACGATGTACAATCCTACACGACTACACTTTGGCGAAGGGGTGGTTAACAAGCTGGGAGAAAGTGTGCGCAAACAGGGGCAAAAAGTATTGCTTATTTACGGTAAAGGCTCGGTAAAGAAATATGGTTATTACGACCAGGTAGTGTCGCAACTGAAATCGAACGGCTTAGAGGTTGTAGAATACGGTGGTATCAAGCCCAATCCGGTTATAGAAGATGTGCGTAAAGCTTCCGAATTGGGACGGCAGGAAAAGATTGATGCAATTGTTGCCTTGGGCGGAGGAAGCGTGATTGATTCCGCCAAGATCATTTCCCTGTCAATAGCCTCAGGGTATGATGCCTGGGAAATTATGAAATACAAAGTCTTCCCCTCATCAGCCATTCCATTGATTTGTGTGTTGACACTGGCTGCTACGGGTACGGAAATGAACTTTGCTGCTGTTGTCCAGAATCACGAAACGGGTGAAAAGATTGGTTTTGTGAGCGATTTGATATATCCTTTGGAATCATTCCTCGATCCTGCATTTTCTGTAAGTGTACCACGTGATTATACTGCTTATGGAATTGTTGACCTTATTGCCCACGCCCTGGAAAGTTATTTCGGCCAAGGCGAGCCGCCGGTGATCGATCAAATCACATTCGATATCATCAAGGATGCCATGAAATGGGGGCCGATGCTGCTTGAGAAATTAGATGATGTAGCATTACGCGCCAACATCATGTTGGACGCCACACTGGCGCTGAACGGACTGACCAGATACGGTAAAGCCAACGGCGACTGGGGTGTACACGGGTTGGGGCATGAAATTTCGCTGCTATACGACACCCCTCATGGCGCCACTTTGAGTATAGCCTATATTGCCTGGCTGAACCTGCAGAAAGACCGAATTCCGGAACGCATCATCAAGCTGGGAAAAAATCTGTTTGGTGTGGAAACTGTAGATGCCACGATCTCCGGATTACGCCAGTTTTTTCAATCCGTTCATGCTCCCATCAAACTGAAGGAAG
>DGOT01000066.1:0-1663 GCA_002389465.1 Bacteroidales bacterium UBA4459
TCAAACTCACTCCAGATGTTCTGCTTGTTATGGTTTTCCAGTTCGCGAATAATGTCTTTGATAGGTTTAACCGTTTCAGGACTTTCTTTTAACGTGCTGTTCAAATCTTCCAGCTTTTCAATAATGCTCGAAATGGCATCATTGTAACGAATCATTTCCAGTGCCTTAGAGGCCAACTCCCTGTTTTTCGATTCGAGTTGTTCTTGTAAAAGTTGCTTTTCCTTTTCGTCTATTTGATGTTCCTGGCGGTGGATAATCTTCTCTTGTTCCAGTAACATCTGCTGTCGTTTAAAAGCGGTTGATTTTAATCTGAAAAAGTAAGTCAGCATAACAATAACACCTGCAAAAACAACGATAAGAACAATGAGTAGCAGGTTGTTTTTTCGCTGGACTTCCGTTTCACTCTTCAACAGTTTGATCTCATTATCTTTCTTCTCAGCCTGGTATTTGGCTTCCAATTCGATCAGTATGCGCTCCTTCTCACTACTAAAAAGGCTGTCCTGTATGGTTTTATACTTTAACAAGTAGTTATAGGATTCCTTATAGTCATCATTAAAAGCGTAGATATCAGATAAGACCTTATAACTGTGGCTAATCAGGTTAGGATTATCAATTTTGCGGGCCATGGCCAGCCCTTCCAGGGCAAGATCGACAGATCCGGGTTTTCCTTGTTTATTTTTGGCTGCCGCCAGCCGTAGTTTTGAGATAATAATACCAGTTTTTTCATCCATTTGGCTGAAAATATCCATAGCACTATTCAATGCCTTTTCAGCATCCCTGTAACAACCTTTCTTTATCAGAACGCCGGCTATCTGGTATTCCGAACTGGCCACCGACCTGTCCATGCCAAATTCTTCTTTGATTTTTAAAGCTCTGTAATGATACGCTAAAGAGGAGTCGGTGGCACCTGTCTGATCAAATGTGATGGCAATGGCTGACAATATGTTGGCTTCTCCTTTTAAGTCGTTGCTCAACTTTTTAAAAATCAGCGCTTCCCTAAAATAACTCATAGCTTTTTCCGGCTCATTTCTGTCGAGCAGCACCCTTCCGATCCCGGCATAGCATGTGGCCATGAGTATTGTATTTCCAGTTTCTTCAGCAACCTGAATAGCCTGCTGATATAATTCAACGGCATGTATGTAATCGCCCCTGATCTTGCAGTTAACGGCTTTGGCGAAATACAAAAAAGCAAGTGATTCCTGATCATTGGTTGTTGCGAGTGCCTTTTCAGCTTTATCGAAGTATTTATTGGAAAGAGGATAGTCGTCTTTGTAGTAATAAACACGCCCCTGCCACAGCAGGCTTTTTCCAATACCTTCCGTGTAGTTAAGAGAAGTGGAGATAGTGAAGGCTTCCTGTAGATACATTAACGCCTTGTCATTGTTGATGCTGCAATATTGCTCCCCTAACTTTAATAAAACATTGACCCGGGCCGTATCATCGACCAGGTGCTCCAGCCTGTACTCCAGTTGAGCAGTAGCGTCTTGTGCCTGGCTGTCAGTCGGACAACAAACCGCAAAACTAAAAATCAGTAATGAGATGAGTAAAACGAAAATCTTGCAGCCGGGTTTATTAGGTTTTTTTTGTTTCATTTCATTCCCTTTTGAAATGAATGATCTCAGTAGTTAATCAAAGATAAGAAAATTTGCTAAACTAACACCTG
>DGOT01000066.1:1801-6873 GCA_002389465.1 Bacteroidales bacterium UBA4459
AGCATAAAATGCAACTGGCCTTTGGGGATGAGCGGTGGTTTTCCGGTTAGGTTCGCTATCCATTCACCCAAATTGGAAACTAATCTGACAACAGGCAACGGTATAACGACCGGAACTTTTTTGTTTGTACGTAATGCACACAAGATGATTGCTGCCAGGTCAGGCAATGTATAATAATCTTCGCTTAAAATATAGCTTTGGCCAATCGTTCCCTTTTCTTCAGCCAGCACATGGCCTTCACCCACATCTTCCGAAAACACCAGGGGCAATCCTCCGGGAAGCAACATTGGGACTTTTCCATTTTTCAGGTCAGAGATGAAGTTGTTCACTCCCGGTGAACCGGCCGGCCCGGGGCCATATACTCCAGCAGGATGCACACTGATTACCGGCAATCCTTTTTCTGCAGCCTCTGTAATGATCTGAAAAGCCTGTTGTTTTGATCTTTCGTAAGCAGTTCCCTTAGGATTTAAATCAACGATGCTTTCGTTAAAGCGTTCACCGGTATTGCCCTTAAAAACATCAATAGTGCTGGTATAAATGAGTTTATGAACCCCGTTCTTCTCTACCGCATCAATGATGTTTTGCGTGCCTTGTACATTAATCTGGTAAAAGATTTTCGAATCGCGAAACCATTGTTCGGGCAAGCCTGCAGCATGATAAACAACGGCACAACCATTCATTGCATTTGTCAGCCCTTCTTTATCAAGAATATCTCCCTGAACTATTTCTACTCCTTTTGGCAACAAATTTTTAGCTTTTTCTGTAGATCGTACCAGTACCCTGACTCTTCTGCTTCTTTTTAAAAGCGACTGAACAATATTATAGCCGACAAGGCCCGTTGCTCCGGTGACAAAAACCCGTTTCATCTGGCAATAATCATTTTTTTTGTTTGGATGAACCTATCGCTTTTTATTGTATAGAAGTATATACAGTCAGGTAGTTTTGATGCATCAACACGGACAGTATATTTACCTGCCTGTTGAAAGGAATCTGTCAGGACCATCACTTCAATCCCCAAATGATTGAACACGGAAAGTTTCACATGTGCTGATTCAAATAATTCATATTGTATGGAGGAGTATCGGGTAAACGGATTGGGGGTGTTTTGATGTAGTTCGAATGGGGAATGAAGTCTGATTTCCTGACCAGTACTGTTCATTTGTTCTTTAAAAACGCTCAGAACGGCAAGATGATCCGAACTATAGATATCGTCAAAAATGGCTGTGTCGCTTACGACAAACGATGTGTCTGCTTCTAATTGGCTGATATTGCTTATAAATATATAGTCGATCCTTTTATCAGGTGCAATGCTAGGCACTGTATATCCGTTATGATCAGGATTAGTTATTGCGTATGAGTCAATAAAGGTTGTATCAGCGTTTGAGTCAGTTATTAAATCAATTGTAGGTGTGTTGGGAACATCATTGAAGTCTCCTGTTAGAAAGGTAGCAGTTGCTATTTTATCCGGCAAAATATCGTTTACATAATCGAGAATTTGTCCGGCCTGAACTAAGCGCACTGAATGACTGTTAAAAGAAAGATGCGTATTGAAAAAGTTGACCATCCCCATGGGTGTATCAATATAATTCCATACTACTTTTCGCGGAAAGACACCTGTTGCCAGTTGATAATAACCGCTGTCAATAACAGGATGTTTGGTGATGATCCCAATAAACTCACGAAACTGGTTGTCCCACGATAAGTGTGTAAATTGCTGATAACAGGTGTATTGCACCTCAAAGTGCTCGCTCAAATAGCGGGCTATCTCCTTGCATTGGTTGTGCTCGCCATTTCCGTCAAGAGGTTCATTTACTTCTTGTAAGCCAATGATATCGGGGTCAAGTTCTTGTATTTTATCAATGATGAATCCAAGGCGTATTCCTGGAAATGTACCTGGCTTCATTCCTTCTATGTTGTAAGTCATTATTTTTAATGAATCCTGACAAACTGATAAATTAGAGATTGCCAGGAGTAATATGAAAAAAATACTTTTCAGGAATGTTTTGATCTGATTCATCTTATTTGAATTTATTATTTATTTCATATACGATCTCGTTTGGTTTTTGTATGCATTATCTGTTTATTGTTGTTTCTGTTACGAGTTCGAATCTGCACGAAGATAAATAATTAGTGATCAAAAGAAACGGTCATTAAAAAATCCCGGAAAAATACATTTTCCGGGATCTTAAATATCAAGTTGTTAAACTAATCTTGGGCGCCACTAAGTTCCGGAATTAAAATAGAGACTTCATCCTCTGAAGAAACTACAACATCGCGAAATTCTTCAATAAGTTTCCACCAGCTACCTTCACCGTGAACTTCTTCATAATCTTTTTTCATGGTGTTGTCTTCATCTAAAAAAGACCATGTATCGAAAGATACCTCAACAGCAACATCACGGCCTTGTTTATTGTCAAATTTGTTCCAATAAACCGAGAAATTGTGATCATATTTTTTTTCCTTATAAACCTCAGCTACTTTTTCAAGGATGGCTGAAAAACGATAACTGTCTCCGGGCTTGATGTCAAATATGGTCCAGACAACTTTATTTCCAAATGTAAAGTTTTCAGGTTCATATGATTTTTTCTCATCCAGTTTCCAGAATTCGTTGGCAACTAATTCAAAATAAGGTGCTACATTATTATTCCAGTCGTCTTCATGTTCTTTTCCTTGCGGACGACCGTCAAGATCCGTGAAAGTGGCAGGACCCATTACCCATACAAGACTACCCAGGTAGCTTTCCGTAACATTAGACCACACAGAAGCTTCATATTTACCTTCACATGGAATTTCTTGTTATGCTCAGCCATGGCCTTGGCTGCAGCTTCCAGATCGGTTCCCGGTAGTGGTTTTAAATAAGTTAATTGCCACATTTTGTAATCAGTTTGTCCAACTGTAATTAAGATTGCGCCAAAAAGCATAGCGATTAGCATAAATGTTTTTTTTCATTCGTGTAATTTTTAGTAAAAAAATAAATTTAGTACGCCAAAACTAAAGATTAATACTTTGTAATGACTTAATAACAAGTATATAACAAATGTTTAACAGAAGTTTAATATCCAATTAACAAATATTGGCTGTTGAAAGAAAGAGTATATTTTAATAAAACCAACCCGTAAATTTATAACTGTTTCTTCCTGTTCCATCTTCGAATTAACAGAAGCCAAAAAAGAAATAAAACAAGAAAAACTCCGGTTAGAACCTGCACCCAGGCACTTGTTCTGACAGCTTTGTTCAATATACCCGAATGAGCTTCTTTGTCAATCTCTACATCGGCATATTTAGCTACATGGCTCAGCAAACCAGAAGCCAGGTCCTTGTTGGGTACTGTTTTGTGGCACGACAAACAAACACCACGACGGTCGAGCTTATTCAGTTCGTCTTTGTTCAGTGGCCGCGAGCCTGAAAAATGATGACCTACAGTTTGCAACTGCTTGCCGTTTTCATCCAGAAACCGACTCCAGTCCATGCTTAGATTGGCGATGGCATTGAATTGTGTGTCTACTTGCTGCGCAATAGGCCTGCCGTCAATGTCTGTAAGGTCCATAATGATATCCTGATCGGGATTACTGTATAGTTTACCTCCGGCAATGCCATAACCCATGGCTTTGGGATTGGTGTGGCAACTTTCGCAACTTCGGGCCTCTTTTTGAATGGTATGTGGCTGGATAGGGGCTATGTCAATAGCCAGTTGTCCATCGGCACCGGCTCCTTCCACATCCGGTATTTTATAAATGTGGTTGAGCAGGCGCGTATCCCCGTATTTATCGATAACTGTGACGGTTGTCTGACATCCTGGAATAGCCGGTGAGACCCTGTGTTCGCCGTTAATTACAAGTGCAGGATTTTCCCATCTGAGGAAACTCCTTTGTTCCTGCACTTGTCCGGTAACAACAAAATCTGTTGACGAAATGATCTCCTCCGGTGCATAGGCATCTGCCGTTTGCCCGTTTTCAGCAGGATGGCGGGTTACGGCTACCCAATCGATATGAGGCTGGGGTTTAGAATAGTCGATCTTCACATGACATCCGTAGCATTGTGGTGCCCAGGTAGCATGGCAGGCATAACATTCCATTTTGTCGATGTGCATATCAATCTGCTAGCAACCTTAGCTTCAGGCGAAAGCTGATCGTCATCGGCTATCTTTTTAAGTGGTTTCAAATTGATGTCGCTACCACTGGCCGAATACAGAATAATTTCATTCCCATATTTAACTATGTGGGGCATAGCATTCCCCCGGCACGAGATTAGATAGCCGTCACTTGGAGGAGCTACCCATCCTTTTTTCAGGTATGAGGGAACAGTGTCGGACACACCTCGCGGCGAACCTTGCTTCGGTAAAGTTTCGGCAATCTCATCCCCGTAACCTATGGGCAATTCCCATGGGTAGGCCTCAGGTGTTCCATGGCAGTCTTGGCATTCGATCTCTACGGCTCCCTGGATGGCTCCGGCAAGATCACCCAAGCTGTGCAGGTCGCCAGAAGTATGACAGTCCTGGCATACCATCCCTTTACTTAAGTGGATATCTGAATGAAGGTGGATATAATTTTTCTTGTGGATTTGCTGCTGGTTATCCCCATTGCTCATAAACGGGGACTTATAGGCAGTCTCCATCAAACCTTCGTATGAAACGCCAATCCTACGGCCCCTGTTATGGCAGGCTGTACAGGTCTTTGTCGGGATACCCGAATAAGTATGTCCGTGCAGTGTAACCTGAGCATCCCGGCTGGACTGTATGGAATGCACCAGCATTTTTCCGTGTTTCTTTTTATCGATAGTGGGGTCGTTTCCTTCATACAATCCTTTGTTGGAATAGGGGATGTGACAGGCGCCGCAACCTGTACCCCGGTAATCTCCATCGGCATGGTGGCCTTTTACACCTGTGTGGCATCGCTGGCATTCGGAGCGTAAATAGGTGTAGGCAGCCAAAGCCGGGTTTTCTTCTATCTCTTCCTGTGTGGGTGCTTCGGGCAGGCCTTTCATTTTTCCGGGATATACTTGGGGCTCTGCTGCCTTTAGCTCTTCCATATACTTCTTATACATTTCTGATCCCAGCCGCTGATGTACTTCAA
>DGOT01000287.1 GCA_002389465.1 Bacteroidales bacterium UBA4459
GCCATGTAAATACTGTCGCAGGCAATGGAGATCAGGGCGCCGGCAGAAGCAGCATTTTTATCGATGAACACATACACAGGTATATCGGTGTCAAGGATTTTTGTACGTATGGAATCGGCATCGTTAAGTGTGCCCCCATAGGTGTTCATATGTATCAGAATAAGGTCGGCATGTTCTTCCTCTGCCGTTTCAATAGCCAGCTTTGTAGTCCTCCACACCGGAGGGGCAATCATTTCTTTGATGTCGAACTGGTATATTTTAATCTGGGCTGTTGTATCTGTCTCGCTCCCTGATGTTGTAGCAGAAGTGATAAATAAGGAGAAAACAATTAAGTATCTGAAAAAAAATGTGTGCTTAACTAGGTTCATTTTCTGTTTTTTTATGCAGCTTGCGGTATTTCCGTTTCCATACCCGACGTCTCCAGTATTTACCCCAGGCTACATTTGTCCATAACCGCTCATGGAAGTAATATAAAATAAGCTTGGCGACAACATCAACCGATGTAATGATAGAGGCTGTTTCAATAATTTCAGCAAGAGTTTTTTCTGTGTATTGGCGGAAAATAACAAAACTGATGATGAAAGTAGCTCCCGAAGCTATCAAACGCCAGCTTATCGCTTTTAGAACACTCCGTGTCGGGCTGTCTTTTTGCTGGGTATATTCCTTATTGCTGTTGCTCATTCGGATTTATTTTAACTTACAAGTATACTAAAAAATATGCAGTGCTCAGGCTTATTCTGTCAAATAAAATGACTGTTTAATTTATTAAGGAAGTTGTTGTGTAACAAATTATTGGAAGAAACTATCTCCCTGCCGAATACATAATTGTCACCTCCTCCGAAATCGGTTACTTTACCTCCTGCCTGCTGCACTATGAACGAGCCCGCAGCTACATCCCAGGGTTTTAAGCCATATTCGTAAAAGATGTCAAACCTGCCGCAGGCCACGTACGCCAGGTCGACGGCAGCGGAACCGAGGCGCCTGATCCCGGTTGTCTTACGCATCAGATCCTTGAACAAGGCAAGGTAGGCATCCAGGCGCGAAAAATCATTGTAAGGGAAACCAGTTGCGAGGAAAGCGTTTTTTAACTCTTCTGTTTTTGAAACTGATATTTCGGCGTCATTCAGAAAAGCCGGTTTGTCTTTGATGGCGTGGAAACATTCTTTCAAGTTAAGCTCATAAACAATGCCCGTAATAATTTCATCGTGATAGCTTAAGGCTACCGAGATCGAATAAGCAGGAAGGGCGTGAATGAAATTTGTGGTTCCGTCTAGTGGGTCAATGATCCAGTTAAATTCAGATGACCGCTTCTGTGTCTGGTCTTCTTCGACGATGAATCCTGCCTGAGGTGTTATTTTCTTCAGCTCACTGATCAGCCTTTGCTCGGCTTCTTTATCAACATAGGTTACAAAGTCGTTAAATCCTTTCTCTTTTATATCATCAGCTGTAATTTTCTTTGATTCGCTGTGTATAAAGTGCCCGACTGATTTA
This sequence comes from Bacteroidales bacterium UBA4459, assembly GCA_002389465.1. Taxonomy (GTDB): domain Bacteria; phylum Bacteroidota; class Bacteroidia; order Bacteroidales; family F082; genus UBA4459. Next base: position 1,492 of record DGOT01000287.1, read on the forward strand.
ATGAGGTCAATTGCCTGTTTTGAGATGGTCTCCAGGTTCATGGTTCACGTTTCTTTTATATGAATAGGTTAAATAGATAATGAGAAATATGCCTGTCATAAATAATATCACGGATACAACTTCGGCCTGCGTGACCTTCATCCCCCATAGATCAAATAAGTTGTTTATCCTGATTTTTTCAATTATAAACCTTTCGACACCATTCAGTATCAGGTAAATGGACGCCAATATTCCAGGTATTTGAATATGTTTGCGCAGTTTCCACAGCAAAAGAAAAATAAGGATGGCCATTGTTGTTTCATATACCGGTGTGGGGAATACACCTTCGGCCAGTTGAAAGCAATGCGGGCCCGTACAACCGGGGATCGGTATGCCTTCATTCAAAATGTTATGAGGATAATGATAAGACCATAACCAGTCGGGAAGAAAGGAAATCCAGCCGGGTTTTTCCAGTGTGTTTACAATTCCCCAGTCACCATCACCCGCAACATGACACCCAATACGCCCGATACCGTACGAAAGGATGAGAGAAGGCGAGACACTGTCAAACAATACCCACCATTTTATTCCTTGCTTATAAGCGTAGAAACCTACTGCTGCCGCAGCAATTAGCAGTCCGCCGTAAAAACTCATTCCGCTAAAAGAGAGTAATTCGTTTATGGGATTGCGGGAGAATTCTTCCCAATTCTCAAGCCAGTGAAATACTTTTGCACCAAGGATGCCGAAAAGGATAGCTACAAAAACAATGGGCCAGGTATTATCCTGAGCATGTACAGTAACCTCTTCCCAAACAGGTGGATGGAGCTCCCTCTTTTTTTTTCGGTAATAGTACCAGGCGGTACTTGCAATCGCCACAATGATCCCGCCGGTAAAGGAGCCATCGGTTGACATCAGATAATCCTGTGGATTAGTAGCAAAACTGTTATAGCTCAGCAGGGCCCCGATTAATTTATAACCAATAAGAAAACTGATAATAAAACTGATGACCAACTCGGAGATTGATGCCGACTTCCCTTTTTGGATCCTTTTTTTCTGATGTTTAATCAAACCCTCTTTCTCTTTTCTTTGGAGTTCGCGGTAAAGAAAATAGGCGCCAAACAAAAAGGCAAGGGCCAGGAAAAATCCATAACTCTGTATGGGCAGAACGATGTTCGTGCCAAACCAGTCGTTAATTAGGTCGCTAAGCTTTGGATACATGTATCAATGATTTTTTATAATTCACAGTAATCTTTATCAAAAATACGATTAAAAAACAACGCCTCATTACTATTTATTTTTTTTCATATCCGAAAACTGTTGGAATACGATGCCAAAAATAATAAGCATAAGACCGGCAATAGTTGATGTGCGAATAGTTTCTCCTACCGTCAGGTTTATCCAGAATAGAGCAAAGAAAGGAGATAAATAGATTAGGTTGCCCACCTTGGCAGTGTTGGCCGAATAATTGAGAGCCTTCAGCCAAATTATAAACGTAATACTCATCTCGAACAGGCCTATGTACAGACTTCCGGCCAGCGCTTCCCGAATGGGCAGGTGTATCCCTTCGCCCGTTGCTAGCAGGTAAGCCAGTATGTAAACAGAGCCAAAAAAAAGATTCAGCATGATCTTGCCGGTTTCTTCCCGCTTGTCTTTCATGTTTAGTATCCAGTAAACGGCCCAGAAAAAGGCACTTCCAACTGCAAGGCTTACGCCCAAAGGATTGGCTAATTCAAAAATTCGCAGGTTTCCGTTCGTGGAAATGACTACAATACCGAAGAAGCTGATAAATACAGCCACGATGCTGAGGGGTTTGATTTTCTGCTTAAGGAAGGGAATGGAAAGCAAAACCAGGGCGATAGGCCATGTATAGTTTAAGGTGCCGGCAACCTGTGCTTCGAGCAGATCGTAAGCCTTAAATAAGACCAGGTAATACAAAAAAGGGTTAAACAGTCCCATAATGGCTGATGACAGCAAAGCTTGTCTGTTCAGGTCTTTGAATCTGAGTCGTTGAGAACTTATTTGATTGATGGCAAGTAATGTAATGCATCCCGAGAGAGCTGACCAGAATAACATTTGGTCGAACGGAATATACGTCAGCGTAAGTTTAAATGCCGAGCTCATGGTTGACCAAAAAACAACTGCCAGCAGGGCGAGTAGGTACGCCTTTTTTTGATTTGTTAATTTGTTGTTTGTCAAATTATGGTGGCTAGATTATGAAAACAAAGATAAAATTCCCTGATTAATTGGTCATTGCCCAGGGAGGTACAATGTGCGGGTCGAAACCAAAAACTACCGTTCCCCAGTAATACGTGAGAAGTGTTATAACGATGGCGCCTAAGATATTCAATATGAAGCCGGTTTTGGCCATAGTTCCTATGGAGATCCTCTTCGAGCCAAAAACAATGGCGTTTGGAGGCGTGGCTACCGGAAGCATAAAGGCCATCGATGCGCTGATGGTTGCCGGCAGCATAAGGAGCAATGGGTTGACGTGCAAAGAAACCGATAACCCGGCAAGAATGGGAAGGATCAACTGTGTTGTGGCCGTGTTGGATGTTACTTCGGTCAGGAATGTCATGCCCAGGGCGATGGTCAGAATGATGAGCAGGGTCGGCTGGCCTTCAAATAAACTGAGTTGCTCGCCAAACCATGTCGACAGCCCTGATTCCTTGAACCCGCTGGCTAGGGCAAAACCACCTCCAAACAGCAATAAAATATTCCACGGGAGTTTAAACAGCGTTTTACGTGTAAGAATCCGTTTTCCTTTTCTGTTCTTTGAAGGAATGAAAAATAGCACGACGGCCATTGCTATGGCTACAGTTCCATCGTTGATATACGATGGGTTATCCAGCAGGCTTCCCCATCCCGGAATAACCGTATTGCCAAATGTAAAACCTGAACGGGTCAGCCACAAGAGAGCAAGTAAAATAAAATCAGCGAACACTATTTTTTCTTCAAAGCTTGCTTTTCCAAGATCCATGTAATGCTGCCTGAAACTCACCTCTTTAAGTAACTTCCACGAAGCTGCGGGCCTAAAACTGAAATAGAGGTACAGCCATGTAAACAAAAACATAATCAGCGTGATGGGAAGAGCGAACACAAACCAATCAGAGAAACTTATATCGGGAGCCTGTGGAAACATGATGTCCAGCATCTGGATAAAAATAGGATTCGGAGGCGTGCCAACAAGTGTGGCAATCCCACCGATGGAAGCACCATAGGCAATCCCAAGAAGCAGTCCTGTTGAAAAACGAAAAATATCTTTTTTGTCCACATGCTCTTCCAGGTTTTTAATGATGGAGAGTATGATGGGCAACATCATCATCACCGTTGCCGTGTTAGATATCCACATGGACAGGAAGGCTGTTGCTGCCATAAATCCAAACAGCAGGCGCATTGGGCCGGTACCTGTAAAAAGTAAAATACGCAGGGCAATCCGCTTATGCAAGTTCCACCGTTCCATTGCCAGTGCCACGAGAAAGCCGCCAATAAATAAAAAGATCACATGGTTGAAATAGGTTACGGAAACATCCTTTCCATTCATAATGCCTAGCAGCGGAAATAAGATAAGGGGCATAAGGGCTGTGATGGCCAGGGGAATGATCTCGGTAATCCACCAAATTGCCATAAGTAAGGCGATGGCGAAAGTATAAGTTACTTGCGGCTGCCCGGGCTCAAGATCCATGAAAAGAATGATGTAGAAGAACAACAAAGGTGCAATAAGAAAACCAATGATGTTTCGCAAGCTAAAATGATAACTTGTCTTACTTGTCATTTCCCTTTCGGATTTAATAAACGTTGCAAATTAGTCAATTTGCTTAAATAATCGATTGTTTCACTAACCTAATGCTTATAAAAATTAATAATATCCTAAATAAATATAATTTAGTAA
>DGOT01000257.1 GCA_002389465.1 Bacteroidales bacterium UBA4459
GTAGCTACCGAAACAGGAATTTTACACCAAATGCAGTTGCAATCGCCTGAAAAAGAGTTTTTAGTTGTTCCGTCCGATGAAACATGTTCGTGTAATGATTGTCCGTATATGAAACTAAATACGATGGAAAAACTTTATCTTGCATTGAAAAATGAAACGCCGGAAATTATATTGGAAAAAGAAACCATAGAACGTGCCAAAAAACCTATTGAACGTATGCTTGAAATATCAAAAAAAGCTGGCTTAATATAAATATGCAGTTCATGCCCAAAAGAAAATTTATCATAAAATTTATATTGTTTGCAGAAATAACATTCTGTTTATCTTTTATTACCCAGGCACAGGATACGGTTAGTATCAACCCTGAAGGTTATCAAAGATTTTATTATGATCATGGTACTGTTTCCAGTGAAGGAACTATGCGTAATGGTAAACCGGACGGATACTGGAAAAACTATTATATGGACGGTATTTTGAAATCGGAAGGAAACCGTAAAAATTATTTACTCGACAGTATCTGGAAATTTTATGATGAAGAAGGTAAAATAGTTCTGGAAATCAATTATAAAGAGGGAAAGAAAAATGGTTTCAGAACCACTTACCAGGGAGATGAAATAACCAAAGAATATTTTGAAAATGATATAAAACAGGGCTATTCCTACGTGCTTTATCCTGTCGGCTCAGTTAAAATGAAAATACCTTTTGTAAATGGTTTGGAAGAAGGTGTGACTAAAGAATATGACCTTTCGGAAAATATCATCCAGTTAATCACTTACAAAAAAGGATACGTAGTTGAGCGGGAACGCATCAACAGATATGATGCGGATAGCCTGGCCCACGGTAAATGGAAATGGTTTTACGAAGATGATGTACTGCACATAGAAGGTAATTTCAAACACGGGTTAAAAAACGGCTATTTCAAAGAATATGATCACGATGGAAACTTAGTATCGGCAACGAAATATGTGGATGGTGAGAAAATTGAAAAGGCAGAAGAACTGGTCAAACTGGAAGTGCGCACAGATTATTATCCTGACGGAAGTGTAAAAGTAGTAGGAACTTATAAAGACGGTATTCCGGAAGGTGTGCGCAGGGAGTATAACGAAAAAGGAGAAGTAGCTAAATCATACATATTCCGCCACGGAAGGATTGTTGGAGAAGGAATATTTACCGATGAAGGTAAAAAAGAAGGATTTTGGAAAGAATATTATCCTGACGGTACGCTAAAAGCCATCGGATCGTATCAGGCTGACGAGCGTATAGGAGAATGGAAATTTTATTATAAATCCGGCAAGCTCGAAGAAATAGGAAAATATATGGCCGGACAACCGGACAGTATTTGGAGATGGTTCTATAAAAGTGGAAAAGTTCTTCGGGTAGAAAATTTCTATAACGGTTTGCAGGATGGTGTAATGACCGAATATGACGAAGAAGAAAACATCATCACACAGGGAGATTACCTGGAAGACCAAAAAGACGGAAAATGGATATACCAGGTAGGCGATGCCCGTGAAGAAGGCACGTATGCCGAAGGAATGCGCAATGGCATATGGAAAACTTATACTGCTGATGGCACCGTTATTTTTGAAGGTAAGTTTATTGATGATCTGCCAAACGGCGAACATATTTGGTACTGGCCTAACGGGAAACTTAAAAAGCAGGGAAAATATGTAATGGGCCGAAAAAACGGTGACTGGAAAAAATTCGATGAAAACGGGATGCTTATCATTACCATAAATTACAAAGCCGGAAGAGAAGTTAAATATGACGGAATTCCCGTAAACGATACCGAATAATTTATATATTCGCCTCACTTAATTTAAAACACGAATTTTATGAAAAAAGTAATTATCTCTTTTATAGCAATCACCTTTCTGTTTGCAGCATGTACGAACAATGCAAACCAAAAAGAAGTAAAAAACACAGAAGAAGAAATTGTAACGGTTGATGAAATAGTTCCGGTTACGGTTTCTACTTTCGAAGAGAGAGCAGGAGATCTGGCAGGTAAAAAAGTAAGTATTTCCGGTACGGTAGATCATGTATGTAAACATGGAGGACAGAAAATGTTTGTTATTGAAACCGGCTCAGATGCACGCGTAAAAATAACAGCTGACGAACAGGTGGCTGCCTTTAAACCCGACTGGGAAGGACAAAATATAGAACTGACCGGAATTGTTGAAGAACAACGTATTGATGAAGATTTTTTAAAAGAATGGGAAGAAGAAATTATGGCTGATGCCGATATGGGTGATGATAAAGGCGAAGGAGAACATTTGGGAGGAAATATGGAAAAAGGCGGCAGCGAAGCCGACAAATCCGAAGAGATGGAAAAAGTGAACAATCTTCGTCAGCAGATTGCAGAAACGGAAAAAGGCTACCTTTCTTTCTTTTCGATACTCTGCTCTGATTATAAGGTAATAGACACAGACGACGAAGATACTGACGGAGAAGAATAACATAATCCTAAGATTTTATGGCGTTTAAATGGAGGAAGTGGAACAGGGCCGTACATCGTGATTTCGGTTATCTTTTCTTTGGCATTACATTGATATATGCTTTATCGGGCATAGCCATCAACCACCTGGACGACTGGAACCCTAATTATGTGGTATATACCGAAAACATTCATGTAGCACCTTACCAGGGTAAACCCGACAAAGCAGCCATAAAAAACATGCTGGCTCCTTTTGAAGAAGCCACTTCATACAAAAATCATTATTTTCCTAATAAGGAAGTTGTAAAAGTGTTTATCAAAGAGGGAAGTGTTTACGTTAACCTGAGAACAGGAGATGGCATTATTGAAAAAACAAAACGGCGCAGGGTATTTCGCGAAGTAAATTATTTGCATTACAACCCCATTAAGTACTGGACCTGGTATTCGGATATATATGCCGGAGTCCTGATACTGCTGGCCGTTACAGGTATTTTGATTCCCCGCGGAGATAAAGGCATTACACGAAGAGGTTTATGGCTTGTTACCCTGAGTATTGTTATTCCGTTAGTTTATTTATTCATTTACTTCTACTAACATGAATGAATATTTTGTCATAGCACTTTTTATCGTCTGGTACGCGCTTGCCATGCTTATTTCCGAAAGAATGGGAAAGAAGAAAAAAATTGGCGTCGAATGGTCCTTCTTCATAAGTTTTATATGCAGCCCGGTGGTGGGTTTTGTAGTAACTTATTTCAGTAAAGATAAATAGCTGTCAACAAGAAGTGTATCTTATTTTATTTGGGTCCGCTTCTGATACACATTGATAGAAACGGTGGAAATGATTAAAAAGCCGGAAACAGCAACAAAAGCCACCCCGATCCCATAATAATCGGCCAC
>DGOT01000118.1:0-5275 GCA_002389465.1 Bacteroidales bacterium UBA4459
TGGAACCGCTTTATCAGGTTATCCATATAAGATCTTTTTTCAATCCGGGTTTCTCCTTCAATAATATCAATAACGCTTTCTTCCGACAATGTATTATCCACCCACATCAAATAGATACATGCTTTCTGTTTATTTGCAAACATAACCGCATATTCCAAGGCATGTTCTGCATTTTTCGAAAAGTCAATAGCAACCAATATTGTTTTCATGGCAGTAATTTTTCATTGATTCAATCATTCAGTCATTACGATCATTGCAGTATATCAATTTGATTATGTAGCTAATTTAATATTTTTTTTTCAAATCTCAAAATAGCATTTTGCTCTTCTCTGTCCAAACGCGGTTTGTTTATCACTTATTATTACTTTTGTTTTCAAATTTACAATTAAATGAACGAAAATCTGGACGCTTCGAAAGACCACCTGAGTAAAGTCGAAATCGAGATTGAAAATGTGTTGAGACCAGTCAGTTTTTCGAACTTTTCAGGACAACCAAAAGTGGTGGGTAACCTGAAAATTTTTGTCGAAGCAGCCAAACAACGGGGTGAGGCACTCGACCATGTTCTGTTGCACGGTCCTCCTGGATTAGGCAAAACAACCCTCTCCTATATTATTTCTAACGAGTTGCACGTAAACATCATCACTTCTTCGGGGCCGGTATTGGACAAACCCGGTGATCTTGCAGGCCTGCTGACAAATCTTGAAGAAAATGATGTTTTGTTCATTGATGAAATTCATCGTTTAAGTTCGGTTGTCGAAGAATACCTTTATTCGGCCATGGAAGATTTTAAGATCGATATTATGATCGAAACAGGCCCGAATGCACGGTCGGTACAGATCAACCTGAATCCTTTCACGCTTATCGGTGCCACTACCCGCTCCGGGTTACTTACTGCTCCACTCCGTTCGCGCTTCGGCATTACATCGCGTCTTACTTATTATGATACAAAAACTCTCACGGGTATTGTTAAAAGATCATCCGGTATTCTGAAGGTAGCTATCAGTGAGAAAGCTGCTCATGAAATTGCAGGCAGAAGCAGGGGCACACCGCGTATAGCGAATCTCTTATTACGTCGCGTCAGGGATTTCGCCCAGATCGAAGGATCGGGTAATATAGATATTGACATAACACAACATGCCCTGGAAGCATTAAATGTTGACAAATCGGGCCTTGATGAAATGGATAACCGTATTTTGTTAACGATCATCGAAAAATTTAAAGGTGGCCCGGTAGGCATCACCACCATTGCTACAGCCGTTGGTGAAGAAGCCGGCACTATTGAAGAAGTATATGAACCGTTTCTCATCCAGGAGGGTTATCTGATGCGTACGCCAAGAGGCAGAGAAGCAACCGAGCATGCATACCGGCATCTGGGTAAAATAAAGAATCCCGACCAGAGAAAACTATTTTAACTTGTTTCATTTTTTCATGAACAAATCCTTACTTACCGGTTTTATTACAGCGGAGGCTCTGAAAAATAACTTCTCAGCCTGTGGTGTTTCCCGGGCACAATTTTTACCTAAAGACAAACTAAAAATGGAAGCATGGCTGGCAAAAGACATGAATGGCAGCATGCGTTACCTCGAGAAAAACAAAGAAAAGAGATATAATCCGGCTAAGCTTGTGGAAGGGGCCCGGTCAGTTATTACGGTTTTATACAATTATTTTCCTGACAGGCATTTGCTGGAAAACGACACGTACAAAATATCGAAATACGCTTACGGAAAAGATTACCATTATATCGTCAAAGACAAATTAAAATCACTACTCGCAGCCATTGAAGTGAAAACCGGAAAACGTCAAGCCCGAATCTTTATCGATTCGGCACCCGTTCTTGACCGGGCTTGGGCACGGCAAAGCGGGCTCGGATTTATCGGTAAAAATACCCTGCTCATTCATAAAAAAATGGGCTCGTATTATTTTATCGGTCACATCATTGTCGATCTGGAACTCGACTACGATAATCCGGAAACAGGTAATTATTGCGGTACGTGTACTTTATGCATCGATGCTTGTCCCACAAAGGCTCTTCAGCCCTTTCAGTTGGATGCCCGAAAATGTATATCGTACATCACTATTGAAAATCGTGCTGAAATCCCGGACGGCTTCAGGGAGAAAATGAACAACTGGATATTTGGTTGCGACATTTGTCAGGACGTTTGCCCGTGGAACCGTTTTTCCACACCACACACAGAACCTCTTTTCGAGCCTTCTACAGCCCTTTCAAATATGAAAAAGAAAGACTGGGATAAACTGGGGAAATCGCAGTTCGCATCCCTTTTTAAAACCAGTGCAGTTGAGCGGACCGGTTTTGACGGATTAAAAAGAAATATCGAATTTGTAGCAGAAAGTACTACTTTTAAGGCCGAATAGATGATGAAGAACATGAAGAAAAAGGCAGGATTCTGGGTCTCGATTTTTTTCATTTTACTGGCAACCGCGAGTTTATTCCGGTATTTCCATCAAAAAGATGAGGGCCTTTATGCCGACGAGATCATAAACCGTACGTCGCAGGAATTCAGAGACGATCTCAAAGCCTTTTTAACTAATGTTGAGGCTATCACCGAAACAGTAAAAAATGACGTCTCTCTTATTGATGTTGACCTGGTAAGCCAAGACAGTTTATTAACCTATTTTACCGGACTGGTCTCTAAAGATAAGTTGCTCAAAGGAATCGTTCTTCTGGGTAGCAGAAGAAATTTTGTACTGGTCCGTCAAAATAATTCTTGGGTAGTAACACATAGCCCGTTAAAAGATACGCTGATCAACTGGAAACGCCTGGATGACAACTTGAAACCGGTTAGCGAGTGGACCGACCCCTATAATTATTTTATGGAACTGAGTGATCTTAATTCTATAAAAGCTTCTTACCTGAAAGACGGAAGAAGTGTATGGAAAACCGCCCGAAGTAAAATTCCCGAATATCGTGATCTGCTGTTTAATGTATTTAAAACTACAAATGCCGACGGCAAGATAAATATTGTTGTCCTCATGTATAAAGCCGGCGAGTTAGGCAACAGATTTTCCCATGTTTTATCGTTCGAGCAACCGCTGGTCACACTGATTACCTTAAACGATAATGAAATAACACCCATCAGAACAAAAGACACAACCCTTATTTCAAAATATGAAAAGCTATCGGAAAATGTAGCCGGTGTTATTGCTACATGGCATGCTCAACATAAAGAGAAGCCGCATTTGTATCACTTTGAAGAATTCAACAAAACATACTGGTCGCAGATAGATACAATAAACGAATCACTTGGTATCAAGGCCTATACGCTGACAATTGCCCAGGACGATCTTTTGAAAACCGCTTCTTCGGTTGAAGAAGCTTACCTGTACGCAAGCATTATGTTTTTGTTGTTTGCCCTATTTGTGTTCCTGGTCACTTTTCGTAAATATAACCGGCAAACGAAATCAGCCAAAACCCGGCTGGGCAATATGTTAACCGAAGAAATCCTCGAAACAATTAAAAAAGGAGAAACCGAACACGTTGAATTCAAATCTTCGCTGCGGTGGGATTACCGTGAAGGGAAAGTGAACAAAGCCCTCGAAAATGTTATCCTGAAAAGTATTTCCGCCTTTTCAAACGCCAAAGGAGGCAAATTATTCATCGGTGTGAGTGACAACCTGAAAACACTGGGGCTTACATCCGACTTCGACACGCTGAAAAAGCAAAATGTCGATTACTTTGAGCTCCATTTAAGAAAACTGATCAACAATCAGTTCGGGATCAAATTTTCGAACAACTACCTGCATATGCAGTTCCCGGTCATCGACGATAAAACCATCTGCTTGATACAGGTACTGGCATCAGACAATCCGTTATACCTAAAGGTGAAAAACAATCAGGGCCATATGGTGGAAAAATTTTATGTGCGGTCGGGGAATGCCTCACAGGAAATCACATCACTGCAGGAAATTCATGAATATATCGACTCCCGATTTAAGTAATTTCTCCTATGGAGCCCCCCTGGCTTATGCAATAAATTTGAGCAAGAGAAAGCAGCCTGTCTCATTTAATTTATTCGATTATATTTGTTTTTGCTGAATCCTAAATATATAATCACATGAACTGGCTGATTTTTTGGGTCGTACCTTATTTGATTGTTATCGTAATTTTAGCCTTGCGCCATCTGCGCTCTTCCGACTTTGACCAATACCTGGTAAACAATCGAAACACTAAAACACTGCCTTTGGTATTCACTACACTGGCAACTTTTGTCGGAGGTGGTACTTCCATCGGACTGATGGCTTTGGGGTACGAGTCAGGTCTGGCTGCTGTTGCCATAGGTGTTGCCTATGTCATCGGGTTTATTATTATGTCTTTTTTTGCAGGAAAAATACGTACTTACGGCTCCGAACATAATATTTATAGTTTTCCGCATTATCTGAACCACAAATTCACTACAAACGAAGAACCGGGATTTTCCCGGATATTCTCGGCCACGGTGAGCGGTGTTAATATTTTTATCTTCTTTTTCATTTTGTCGGCACAATTTGTGGCTATGGCTAGTCTTCTTAAATTCTCCTTTGAGCTCGATTATACAACCGCCACCGTTATTTCCGCATTGATCATCATTATTTACACAGCCATTGCCGGACTCTCAGGCGTCATTTTTACCGATATGATCCAGTTCATCGCCATCGTCATCATGATCGTGCTTATATTCATTCCCGGCATATTGGAAGATACTGCTATTTTTGGTCGGTTGAGTGAGTTGCCGGCAGAAATGCTGAACGGAACCCAACTTGGCTGGATATTTCTTATCGGTACGCCGTTGTTTCTTTCGTGGTCGGTACTGGTGCGCATGGATATCTGGCAGCGGATACTGGCAGCCAACAGCGAAAAGACCGCTAAAAGAGCCAGTATCTGGTCAGGTATTGGCATGTTGCCGTTTTACATCATTTTCCCGATGGTGGGTATGGCTATCCGATTAGTCCTTAATCATGATTTGGGTGCTGACCAAACCGCTGATGTTGCCTATCTTTTTATCGACAGACACAGCTCGGGCATGCTTATGGGCTTTGCTGTGGTGGGTCTGCTTTCGGCACTGATGTCATCAGGCGATAGCTTCCTGAATATTATTTCCATATCAGCCGTGAAAGATTTTGTGGGCTGGGGTAAAAAGAAAGAAGAAGTCTCTAAAAAGAAGGCCCACCTTATGATACGTATCGCTACGGTCGTTTTTGGTATCATTGCTTTATTCATGGCGCTCGTATTCCCGAATATCGTTGACCTGATGGTGGTGGGAATTTCCACTATTACCAT
>DGOT01000118.1:5322-16063 GCA_002389465.1 Bacteroidales bacterium UBA4459
GGCATTCTAAGTCCTGAACACTTCCAGGCCAAATCTTCTTTTGTTCCAGCCTTTATCCTGGGGGCCCTGGTGCTTCTGATAGGTGTTCTCATCCAGAAACGTAAACTCGCTTCTCATGGTGCTTAATCTTTATACCGACGAATATTTTATGAAAGAAGCTTTGAAGGAAGCCCGCAAAGCTTTTGACAAAGATGAAGTTCCGGTAGGTGCCGTGGTGGTATGCGACAACCGAATTATTGCACGGGCATTCAACAATACCGAAACCCTTAACGATGTTACAGCTCATGCCGAGATGCTGGCATTTACTGCTGCAGCCGATTATCTGGGCGGAAAATATTTACAGGATTGCACCCTCTACGTTACTCTGGAGCCCTGTGTGATGTGTGCTGGCGCCTCTTATTGGACACAGATAGGTAAAATTGTATATGGCACACGGGACGAAAAAAGAGGATTTCAATTGACCGGAAAAACGATTTTGCATCCTTCGACCGGTATTAAAGGGGGCGTTATGGAAGAAAAGTGTAAAAGAATATTACAGGATTTTTTTAAAATAAAAAGAGACTGACCTACCTTCATATTTCTAAATTATTGCTTCACAAAGCGTTTATGAGTTATGAACAATTGTTCATATCCTCTGTTCATTTTTTGTGCATTTATCGGACTATGAAAATATTGCACTGAAAAGAAAAACTGATGTACATTTGCATAAGCAGGTGAAGATAAAGGGCAGGTTTTAATGTTGCCCGGACAGGAAAGCGGAACTCGCAAGAGGAAAGCGGAACTGACCACTTGGAAAGGAAAGGAAGCGACGCAAGTCAAATCCGGAACTGACCGGACGGAAGTTCGAAAGAACAACCGGGGCAAAGAGACGCGGAAGCGCAAGCGGAAGCACCTCAAACCTCAAAAAAGGAGCTCGCAAGAGAAACTGGATTGAGGAAACATTAAAAACCGGGTTTCAAACGCCAAAGCCAAATCGCAAGAGGAGGCAGAAGCAGAAGCCTGACGAAAGGAGAAGCCTCACGGGGTGGAACCAAGTAAGCAGCCGTAATAACGCAGCCCGCCACAAACTTTGACGCTACGGCCGAGAAGCGAGTGAACCGCGCAATGATTCTCACGAATGGTTGCGCGGTTGTTTTTTAGGATACAACCGTTCCCAATGAAGCAGCAATTTTCGTGATCATCTCGCTTATTACCATGTACTTTCTTTGTAGCAATAGTAAATCTTCATCGGAATCTGTCAAGCGCATCTCTTCCATGATAGAGCCACCTTCCCTGCGTAACAATTTCAACTTAATCAACAGTAATGCCCTTGTGACAGAATCCGCCTGGTTATTTATGAAGGTCTTAACATAAATTTTATTTTCTTCCCAACCGCCGCTTAACGCATATGGCGATGCAATAAGTTCAATGGCGAAATCTGATATCTTTTGTTTCGGATGGCTTAAAAAGTATTTATCGTTGACTTCTTTACCAGAATCCCTGAACTCACGAATCTCTGTAAAGATTTCCTTAACCAGTGGCTCTGTAAATTCAATCTGGTCTTTTTGAATATCCTCAAGGATATAATCGGTGAGCATGATTTCTCTTTTTACTCCGTCTTCTTCAAATGTAATGTTGTTATTTCCATATTTTAAAACAATCTCCAACAGAAACTTTTCATTCGCTGTCAGGTTCAGCGGATCCACCTCCAATTGCTGTTCAAGCATTTGCTTCTTTTCGATTTCTTCCGGCCGGATATCCTGAACATTCACACCTCCCGTTTGTTTTTTAAACCGCTGCCTGAGCCTTTTATTCAGCTCATTCATCAACGTCTGCTCAGGAACCTCCATAATCAGGCTGCACTCTTTGATGTACACTGATCGATTGATCCCGTTTGGAATTTGTGAAATGGTCTGTACGATCTCCTTGATCAGGTCGGCTTTCCTGGAAGGGTCACCCACTGTTTCGTCCAGCAGCAGATTGGTTTTGAAAGTAATAAAGTCTTTCGCCTGTTTTGTAATAAATTCTTCAATCTCACTCGTACGGTGCTTCCGCACAAACGAATCAGGATCTTCACCATCGGGGAATAAAACAATTTTGACATTCATTCCCTGTTCCAGTATCAGGTCGATACCGCGGAAAGAAGCTTTGATGCCTGCCGTATCACCATCGTATAAGATAGTAATGTTGGGTGTAAACCGTTTGATCAGCCGAATCTGGTCTTCGGTTAGCGATGTTCCGGAAGAGGCTACGACATTCTCGATCCCTGCCTGGTGCAACGAAATCACATCCGTATAACCTTCTACCAAGTAACAGTTATTCTGCTTGACGATCTCTGTGCGCGCATAATAAATTCCGTAAAGAACCTTACTTTTATTGTAAATGTCCGATTCGGGCGAATTGATGTATTTTGCCGTTGACTTTTCCGACGATAGAATCCTTCCGCCAAAACCAATCACTTTGCCCGTTAAATTGTGAATCGGGAATATGACCCTGCCCCTGAACCGGTCAATCAGGCGGTTATCTTTATCAATGCTCAACCCCACCTTAACCAGAATTTCCTTTTTAAAACCCTGTCCCGTAGCATGCTCCGAATAATCCTGCCATTTATCCAATGCATATCCCAGTTCGAACTTTTCAATGGTTGACTCTCTCAGATCTCTTTCCTTCAGATAAGTCAATGCCACCGATTTTCCTTCTTCTATCTCCGTCAGGTTATGCTGAAAATATTTTGACACAAAGCTGTTCACGGCGAACAGGCTCTCACGCTCATCCAACTCCTGTTGCATTTCAGGCGTCAACTCTTCCTCTTCTATTTCGATCTGGTATCTTTTTGCCAGAAATTTTAAGGCTTCAGGATACGAATAATGCTCGTGTTCCATGATGAAGCCCACCACATTTCCGGCTTTACCACAACCGAAACATTTGAAAATTCCTTTGGAGGGTGAAACCGAAAAAGAAGGAGTTTTTTCATTATGAAACGGACACAGTCCCAAATAATTGGCACCTCGTTTTTTTAATGTAACAAAGTCGCCGATTACCTCTTCGATGTGCGCCGTCTCAATTATACGTTGTATGGTTTCCGGTTTTATCATATGTGTTAACGTAGTGCTAAATTAACACAAATATGGGAGAGGAATCAGGCCTGATCATAAAAAAAACGGCCCTTTTTCAGGGCCGTTTAACCAAAAACCAACAATTATGAAATAAAGCAGAATTTGCCAGGTTTGCGGGGAGCAAACCTCTATGATGACAAATAGTTTATCATTCAAATTCTGAAACAAAAGTAATCCATTGGGCTATCTGTAAATGTTAAGTAAAATTAACAAGTGTTAATAAATGTTAAAAGCTGTATATCAATTATTTGAAGCCTTAAATTTGTTGTATGAATAAATGGTCAACATTTTTGATTATCACTTTGGTTACCATGGCCACCATAGGCCTGATGATCATCCAGGTGTATTGGATCAGGGATGCCGTAAAGGTAAAACAGGCTGTTTTTTTGAGAGACCTCGACCAGGCTATGACCAGTGTTATATATGAGCTCGACAAAGCACGACTTGAAGACAGGTTGAAAAAGCAAAGGAAACTTTTTCAAAGAAGTCAGGGTATTTACGAAATATATGACTCGCTAAATCTATTGTTCGCCAAAGGAGCGGGAAGCATAAACTCTATTTCTGAGATCGACTACATTCTTAAAAAGACCAATAAAATGATTAACCGGTCGAATTGGCAATTGTCATTACACCCTGCAGGTAACGAATCGGGAAGTTTCTTCGTTGCCCACAAAAACCTGATTGACTCAATTATTACCAAACAACTGAAAAAACACAACATTTCCACAAAACACGAATTTGGTATTTACAGCCCTGCTACTAATTCCATGCTTGTACAGCGTACAGGCACCTATCCTGAGCAGTTACTAAAAGAGAGCTATGTATATGATCTGGCGCCTATAAGCTCCCTTTTTGCCCCATCAAACAAGTTGTTGTTGTATTTTCCAAACGAAAAAAGCTTCATCGTCAGGCAACTCTGGAAGTTACTGATCATTTCTGTTTTTCTTTTTATCGTCATCATTTTTTCTTTCTCCCTCAGTATTTATATCATTAACAGGCAAAAGAAACTTTCGGTCATGAAAAATGACTTTATCAATAACATGACGCATGAGTTTAAAACGCCCATATCAACCATTGCCCTTGCCTGCGAGGCGCTAAAAGACGAAGATCTTAAAAAATCATCAGAGATATATAACAGCTATATTGGTGTAATTAATGAGGAAAATAACCGTCTAAAATCTATGGCGGAACAAATTCTGAAAACGGCCGTTATTGATAAAGGACAATTAAAACTGAAAAAAACGGTTGTTGACGTACACGAATTAATCCTGAGTGCGGTTGCAAGCAAAGAAATGGTCGCTCAAAAAAAAGGAGGTCTGATTGAAGTGCAGTTAAAAGCCGAAAAATCTATATTAAAAGCTGACATCGTTCATTTGACAAATGTATTCATCAACCTGATCGATAACGCGTTGAAATACACTATTAGTGCACCGCACATTATCATCAATACTATTAACCGCGACAACGCGTTGCTTATCCGTGTTCAGGATAATGGTGTAGGCATCAGCAAATCAAATCAGAAAAAAATATTTGAAAAACTATACCGTGTGCCCAGTGGCGATGTGCATGATTTCAAAGGGTTCGGGTTAGGACTCAGTTATGTAAAATCGACAATTGATTTACACAAAGGAAATGTTCATGTTGATTCCGAATTAGGCAAAGGATCTACTTTTACCATTCGGCTGCCTTTAAAATAATGACTTATGAAGAAAAAATTTAGCATCCTGTTAGCAGAAGACGATAAAAACCTGGGAAACGTTCTGAAAACTTATCTTGAAGTAAAAAGTTTTCATGTAACATTGGCCGTAGATGGTAAAGAAGCCCTTGAGAATTTTAAACGCAACGAATTCGATTTTTGCATCCTGGATATCATGATGCCTGTAATGGATGGCTTTACACTTGCCAAAGAGATCAGGAAGCTGGATAAAAAAATACCCTTCCTGTTTTTAACTGCCAAATCGATGCAGGAAGATAAAATTCACGGCTTTGAAATTGGCGCTGATGATTATCTTACCAAGCCGTTCAGTATGGAAGAACTGCTGATGCGTATCAGAGCCATTATGCGCAGGATCGAAGAAAACAAAGACAAGCCGGAAGACCGGAAATATACATTTGGAAAATACACGTTTGACTACAACCGTCAGATGCTTCTGCTGGGCAAAAAACAGCAAAAGCTTACCTCGAAAGAGGCGGAGTTGCTCAAACTTTTATGTGAGCATAAAAACAACGTACTCGACCGTTCGGTTGCTTTAAATAAAATCTGGTATGATGACAGTTACTTCAATGCCCGTTCAATGGATGTGTATATTACCAAATTGCGTAAATACATTAAAGACGACCCGTCAGTTGAGTTAATAAATGTACACGGTGTTGGCTTTAAACTGGTTGCTCCTTAAAGTTTAATCAGCTTCTTGGCAGTTTGTTTATTTCCTGAACTTATCAAAAGCTGATAAAACCCATTAGCTAAATTTTCCGTTGAAATTTCCAAATACTTTTGGTTTGTTTCCCTGACTTCATAAACAACCTGTCCAAGTGCATTTATCAAAGTAATGTGCATTTTGTTATTCAGATCGGGTTCTAATTCAACGATCACCTTATCGCTAAAAGGATTTGGGTAAATCTTTATATCCCATAACAATTCATCTTCAATTCCGCTACCTGTTGAAGCATGCGCACGTACAGGGAGTTGTGTAGCAATTCTCTGGCTCAGGCCTTCAACTTCCGTATCCCAGCAAAAAGTCAGCAGGTCTTCAAATATGCCTTCAGTTCCGTCCGGTGTAAACTGAATCTCAAAAGTTACTTTATCATTTGCCGGAACCTGAACAGGTAACTGGTTCAGCACATTTACATAGGTATCGTGCTGATGGATATAATTTATCTCAACATCCTGCTGCAGGTTATTAGTCAATTCAACTGTCATTGTTACCGGTTGACTTACACCCACATCACCGAAATCGGTTTCATCTGCGTCAAATGTAAATGCTTTGGGTTTCCAGTCATATTTAAAGGCCCGGTAGCTTACTGCATCATACCTCACCTCAAGCACTTTGCTTCCATCGGGTTCGAATTCTGTAAAATTCGGATCGCCCGAGCCCCAGCCAACTACCCAGTTACCGTTTGCTAAAGGCTGAACGCTCCCCATGATACTTCCTTGTATCAGCTCCGGGAAACTTTTATACTGCTTTAAAAGATCTGCTTCATAATTCTGTTCATCCAACATAAAAAAAGAGGCACGTGATCCTTCAATCCCCGAAAACCAATTGTTGTCGAACACCGAATACTGACCGTTGTCCAGTTTTCTAAAATCGTGCTGCCCGGAAAAAACAGACGTGTCGCTGTTGAAGGTAAACATGTTATTTTCGCCTCCCATTCTCCAGATGACTTCACCATCAGTCGTACTTATTTTCGTCAGTTCATGCATGTTTCTGGAAGATAAAATTATGGTTGAGTCCGAATCCATATCGATAGAATTAATATGGGCGTAATCAATGCTGTTCGGGTTGGTCAGGTCCACATGATCAGCAGCATCGGTTATTTTAAAATGGTTGAACGTGCTCCAATGGAACAAAACATTGTCATTGCTGTCCTGTATCTGAATAACGCCACCGATGACCGTAACACCCTGTTGTCCACCTTCTACAACCGTATCCATATCAACAATCCGGTATTCGTTGGCCAGCATCAGGTAGTTGCCATTGTCCAATACCATAAGATCATGAAAATCGTTCGGGAAGCCAACCACATTCAGGTCTTTCACAAATTCCATTTTATCATTCAGCATATGATGCGTGCGGCCACGGGTTCCGTACGCATACGTCAGGCTGCCATCAGCCTGTATCTTAAAATCAAATGCGGAGGACGATTGCTCTGCAAAAAAGACCGGTGTTCCATAATTATCCATAATCACCAGATATGGTGTTGCCTCCGGGAAATACCCCCACAAACCGGCCGGTGATATAAAGAAATATCCGGGTGAAGGGTTGTTGCTGTATACAACCTCCGGTACGGGAAAATCATCCGGCAAATGATTCCGATTATTCGCATTATTGAATTGACCGAAAGATACGCCTGAAAAACCGACAAAAAACAGTAAGACAAGGCATTGTTTCATGGTAACAGAAAAAGATCCTTATTTAATTTTTAACAAACCGAAAAACAGCTTGCCCTTCATCAGATTTTAAGAAACCTGTATATACTCCTTTATGCAGTTTGCTGGTTGATAGAACTGTATTCTGGTCTTTTGTTCTTTTTTCCATTATCAGCCTGCCTTCCATATCATATATGCTGATCATTTTTTCTCCCTTCATATCGATTTGAATGTGCAACAGATTGGTGACCGGATTTGGATAGATCGATACTTTATCGTTCAGATATTCGTTCATACCCGATGGCGTTCGGCCCGTTAACACAATTTGTCGAGCAATTCTTTCCGTTGTATCAGCATTATCGTAGTTCAAGGTTAATACATCGATAAATTCGCCTGTTCCTTCCGGTTGAAAGTTCATGATTATATCCGTTTCCTGCCCGGGAGCCAGAGTAATCGGCAAAGGAGTGACCATCCAGAAATCTTCAAGATGGTTATGAGAGCTAGTAATAGTGATGGTATCATTCGCCATTTGGTTTGTGACTTTAAAAGTCCTGGCTATAGGAATATAATCATTGTATATACCATAATCTAAAGTGTCTTTATTAAACGTAAAAACATTATGCATCCATTCAAATCTTAGAACTCGGTAATCATTTGTCCCAGGAGGACCAATCAAGTCTAAATGTCTTTCTCCGTCAGTACTAATTTCAGTTGCCAATAATGGTGATCCCATTCCCCAACCAATAAGGCTTCTGTTTTCAGATATTCTACGATGACTCCCTGTTGCACGTCGATAAATGTCGGGGTTTTCCCGGTGATTCCATACCAGGGTAGCAGTCAGGTTTTCCTCGTCAAGTTGATATTCTACTGCTTGAGTGAATGATTCCGGTTTATGGTTTTTGCCATTGTCGAAAATTGTAATATTACCATTCGGCAACTGACGAATATCATGTTGCCACGACCAACCAATTGTATCATTGAATGTAAACATATTCTGCTTTGCCAATAAACCAAGCCTCCAGATTATCTCTCCCGTTTCATAATTAATCTTTGTAATTTCTTCCATATTCCGCTGAGACATCATCAAGTTGCCATCTAAGGTAAACTCAAATGCATTACCGTGGACATAATCAATCTCTTCTGCAGTTAAATCAATTATGTCAGAAACATCTGTAATTTCATCATGATCCCAGCTTCTCCATTCGAAATACACATTCTGATCAACGTCAACTTCCTGAACAACAAATCCTATGACAATTGCTTCCGGATTTCCCCCTTCAACAATTTCGCTCATATCAACCACCTGCGGGTCATATGCCATCATTAAATAGTGGCCGTTATCCAAAAGCAGCATATCATGGGTATCAACATAATACCCATTCCCCATGCGTATTGTATCAATAACTATCAATTGATTATCACGGATGATATATCCCTGCAAAGCGAGATTATTGTTATTCCGGTAGTCATGTGTTAAGGTTTGATCTGCTAATATTTTCAGATCTCTTCTATTGGCTTTAATGAACCATATTGGAATAGCACTGTTGTCAAGTATAACCGAATAGCTTTCATATTCAGGTGCACTTCTTGCACCAATATTTGTAAATAAATATCCAGGATAAGGATTGTTGACATTCTCAACCATTGGAATGGGATAATCAGCCGGATAATTGTTGTCGTTTTCGGGTGGATAGTAATTAAATTCATTATTTTCTTTATCAATGAATAGATTTGCTTCACTTTCTTCACTCCTTTTATAAAATTCTTTCAAATAAAGAGTATTGTCTTCTCTCTCGGTTGAGAATTTTAAAATATATTCATCTGACACATTATTATTTCTGAATGAGGCAGCACCCTTATCCATTTGCAATTTATAATTATGATTCCTTTCAAGTTTTCTATCGGGTTTAATGAACAACACATTGTCATTTTCAATCCGTACTGAGAAAAGAACGTTTCCATAATCTGTTGACAATCTAATTAATGATCTGTCAATCGATTTAATTTGTTCTTTTGATTTTAGAAGGATCACATGTTCAGGATTAATATATTTTGCCCCGTTACTCGGGCTTGAATAATAAAAATCCGGCTCCTGTGCGAAAGTGGTGACTACACTCAGTAAAACCACACTTAAAAACAATGTAAACTTTTTCATCTTAAAGATAATAACGGGTGTATACTAAATAAAAACTTATTTTGGCTAATATACGAATAAAAATTTCAAATAAACTTTAACATTTTGTCATCAATTCGGGAAAATATTTGAGGAGGGGCCTAATGGTAAGGTATCAGATTTTATAATGTTCCAGAAATTATCGGAGCCTGGCCCTTTATCTTTATTGGTAAGTACGATAAGCGTTTTTCGATGTTTCATATCGCGTATATAAAACGTACGGAATCCTTTCCACCAGCCGAAATGATATACTGTGCTGTCCATACCGTCTTTGATGCGCCATCCGAAACCATAGTTGTTCCTGCGTCGCCAGTATTTCGGGTTTCCGGGTTTAAACGCTTCACGTAAAATGCTGTCGGGCAATAAGGTAAAATGATCCAGCGCCTGGTCATATTTATACAAGTCGTCCACCGATGTATAAACACCTTTGTCGCCCATCACTCCGTTCAGGCAATCGTTGGTCATCTCTCGCCACCGCCACCCACGATGATAATAACCGGGGGTTCCTTCGTCAACATATAATGATACGGCCATGTCTCCCCGCATGTTATAAATAAACGAGCTATCCATGCCTAAAGGACCGAAAATTCGTTCTTTCATAAAATCATCGAAATGCAAACCTGACACTTTTTCGACAATATTAGCCAGCAGTGCATAATTCGTATTGCAATAATGGAAGCCTGTATTCGGTTTAAAATACCGGTCGGGGTGGTAGGCCACAAACAAATCAATCACATCGTCATTGGTCAGCGGGATTTTTTTATTCTCCCAGTGGTTCTGGGCAATACTCATATAGCGGGGCAAGCCCGAACGGTGGGTTAACAGCATACGGATGGTAACACCACTGTAAGGAAATTCGGGCAGGTACATCCGGAGGCTGTCGTCGTAATTCAGTTTGCCGTCATTTTTCAGCACCATAATAGCCATGGCTGTAAACATTTTAGATACGGATGCCAGCTGAAAAACATCGGAAGTGGACAGTGAATCTCTCTTCCTTCGAACGTTTTTATATCCGTATGCTTTTTTCAGGACAACCTTCCCCTTTTCAGTGTACAGCACCGTACCATTAAACCCGGTAAGTTTTACAAGGCGCCGGAACTTTCTATCAATCTCCTTAGCTTTTTCGGCAATAACAATACTGTCGGCATCTCTGAAAATTTCCAGATTAACTTTGGGAATATTTTTAAGCTCTCCGGAATCATTATTATCCGCACATCCCGAGCAGCCCGTCAGCCATATTATGGCAGGTAATGTCAGGACGGTGAAGAAATAATAGATATGACTTTTTGTACTATGCTTCATTAAGGCGGCAAATTTATGGAATTACCACGTTAGTAAATGTTAAAAAATATTGGATATTTACGCTAAAGAAAAACACCAATAGAA
>DGOT01000118.1:16218-19216 GCA_002389465.1 Bacteroidales bacterium UBA4459
GATGGATAAACGAAATGAGCAACTCCGTATCCGTTCTGTTTTTGTATCTGAGCTGAAATAAAAGGCAGGTGCGCTGCAACCACATATTGTCCGAATTCATCCATTTTGTTGTGCGGTGCGGGATTTGTTCGATAAACTTTTGCAGGTAGGGCCCGACAAGGTTTGCGGAAATAAAATCTATCGTATCCCACCATGATTTTTTGACGATCATAAATTCGTAGAGGACGATGATCTCTTTATTAACTTTTTTAACCTCTTTACCGAGAAATTCCATAGCGAAATATTGCCATTCACGTTGCGGCGCTTCCCAGCACCAATGCACAATTTCCTCTCTCTGATCAGCAGGGATCAATCCAAATTGACTGGTATGTTTCCCGTAAAGTTCGCGTCGGAGTGGCGATTTGATCCCGAAGAACTCAAAACGGCTCTTCATGTACTTCTTCATCTGAAAGGCGTTTTCGGGAATGGCATGCTTCTCAAATTCGGCTTGCAACGGACGGATGTATTCCGGTATTTTCACGGGAAGTTATTTTAAGATCAATATTTTTTCGGTAGCTACGGATCGGCCTCTGCTGATTACTTCAGCAACAACGACACCAGATGCTATCTCATAAGGTTCCCACCGCCAGACAGCATGCTGTCCGTTTACGGCCAGTTCTTTCAGCAGCCGCCCTTTTTCATCACAAAAGCGGATAGTATAGCTCCCTCTTTCGGTAAACTCAATGTTCAGTTTTTTTTTTGCCGGATTGGGATAGAATTTTACCTTTTTCGCATTTGTATTTTCGGGCACGCCAACAATGGTCTTATCGTAAACAGCCGGCGCATATTCGCCCATTTGCAGATCTTCCACATACACATAACCCATGTTCCAGTTGCCGATCCTGGTTTGGGGTACATATTGCCAGTCGTTGCGCGGGTGGTCGCGGTAGAGAATCACCAGCGAGTCGTTTTCATCGATGATCAGCTCATTATCCCACGAAGTAATTGCGTCATAATAAAACCTTCCCTGCGCATGGAAACCTTCAGGCAATATCCCGTCAAATTTCCAATAACGGTTCGGCGAAATACGCAGGCCCTCAACAGATGTTTTTAAGGAATCAGGAGCTGCAAAATTGTTTGTCGCCTGAATCAAAGCCGTATCTGTCAGATTATCTATGAGTATCTTAAAAATGATTTCCGGAAAAGCATATTCTTCCGGCTGATCAAAAAACCGGTAACTGTCGATAGTGGCGTCATTTGTTGTCTCCAGTGGATCAAGCAAAACAGCCCGTGGTTCGAAATCGATATATTTTACCGAATGGCCCGTGGCTCCCGAAAAATGAACCGTATCGGTAACAATGTCAAAATTATCTTTTACAAAGGCAATGTATACGATGTTGTCATCTCCCAGATAGTCGTAGCCAAACCTTTTCTGCCTGAGAAAAACATCCACCATAAAACTGGCATCACCTTCTGTAATCAACGTCGAATCGATACTGAAATGAGGCGAACCGGGTGTAAACACCCAATTTTCGAAAAACCCGTCCATGTCAATCCTCGTGTAGGTTGTTAAAAAATCACGCATGTCGTAAGACGAGACCGATTGATAAGTAAAATGTTCAAGATAGGCTGTCATGGCATTGAAAAAGAGCGTGTCGCCCAGGTATGCTCTGAGTGTGTTTGCAACCGTAGCCCCTTTGTCATAAGCCGTTTTTCCGTAAGTAACATTTTGTGGGATATCATTCAGCGGCCAGAAACCTCCATCGATAATGTGGGCTTTTTTCAAAACATCATTATGCATATCGCGCATCATAGTCCGAAACAACTCTTCAGAATACAGTCCCGTACGGTAATACAATTCGCAAAACGTAGCCCAACCTTCGTTCAGCCACATATCTTCGGCAGTGGAACAAGTCACTTCGTCTCCAAACCACATATGTGATAATTCATGCGTATATAACGATTCGTAGGAGGTATTTCCGTTGATGGCAAAGTGCGGATAGGCTATATTGGCAGCATGCTCCATAGCACCAATGGCTGTGGACACATACCCGATTCGCTCGAATGGATAAGGCCCGAAATGTTCTTCAAAAAAGTTCATGATCTCGTGCAGGTGTATGAATGACCCGGCGACTTTAGAAGACTCAGACGGGCGGGTGTATATGTTGATAGGAACATTCTTTTCCATCCCCTCGAATACATCTTCGTAAAGTACATACTCCCCTACAGCTGCCGATTCGAGGTAGGTGGGTATCGGATGGGAGATTTTCCAGTGCCAAGTAGTTGTACCGTTGCCGTTATCGGTGGTCTCCACCAACAAACCGCCGCCAACGCCTGTCTTTCCGTCTTCAATAGTGATAAATACATCATATGAAGACCTATCGGTAAAATCATCCACACACGGAAACCATGTTTTCCCGAGGTTATGCGGTATTGACACGAAACCTACACCCAGGTTGAATGCATAATCACCGTTAAAGTGAAACCCACCCCAGTCTTCATGGAACGGCTGACCATGGTAATACACGCCAACCAGCATAGTGTCGGCTCTTGTGGTCAACGGTATCCGGATGATGTCGTCCGTATGGGTAAAATTCCATTCCGTACCGTCAATAAAAACGGAGTCAACCGTCAGGTCTTTCAGCTCAAGCGGGACATATGCCAGGTCTTCCATCAATGGAATCAATTTAATCTCAGTGTATGCAGCAATAGTATGCTCTGCCGTATTTATTTCGTTCAAATGTATGTTATAATGAATGGCATGAATCGTGTCGCCGATATTATTGTTTTGAGCGTTGAGACTTCCCATATGAAACAACAACAGGAGCATAACAAATAAACGAGCGCTTTTCATAGGGTATAAATTTTGAGTGATAAAATTAGTGAATAAAGCCGTACGGGTCATTATCCGATGCTGGTTATTTAACGGTTTGTTTTCGAAATATGATAAAATGTAATTGCCGGTGGCAATTTTTTCAGAAACCAATACTGTCCAAAATAAATATAATTTAGTAATGCC
>DGOT01000061.1 GCA_002389465.1 Bacteroidales bacterium UBA4459
GAAGTTGACTACACGCTTCCCGATGCATTGGTCCAGGGTGTTTAACTTGAAAATAACATGTTATATGGCCTTTCGATGGTCTGGGCCAATTGAGGAATAGAAATATATTTGCTTTCCCTGCGGTATTCTCTCCCACCGAAAAACAAAATTAGTGTCGGATTGGAAAAAGCACCAAAATGCGCCGAAACTTCCGGATGTGCCAGCGAATCGCTTAACACCATTTTTATTTTTGGAAATTTGTCGTCTACCAAATCCTCCACCTTCGGGCGCAGGCTGAGGCATGGAGCACAGTTGTCGTTGTAGAAATAGATCAGAACCGCATCTTCTTTATCAATAAGTTGCTGATATTCGTTTGGTGTACCCGGTATAGTTTTCTCCATATTATAATGCTCTTCTTTATTGTTAAAAAAGGGATGCAAAAATAATATTATTCCGATATAAAAATAACCGCTCCAGAAAAAGTCTTTTTATAGGCTTTTCGTTACATTTGTTCCTTAATTTTTTACACTTAATCCAATAAATTTTAAAACCTAGTTTTAATAATATGACCTATATAATAAAAGGTGCCGGCCTTACCATAGAAGATGTTGTTCGGGTAGCCCGGAACAGAGAACAGGTAGAACTTCATCCCGATGCATTAGCCAGAATAAAAAAATGCAGGGCTATGCTGGAGAAGAAAATTGAAGCCAAAGAAATCATGTACGGTGTGAACACCGGTATCGGAGAATTTTCGGAGGTAGTATTAAATGATGATCAGGTAAAAGAATTTCAGAAATACCTGATCTACAACCATGCTGCCGGTATTGGCGATGCTATGCCTGAAGACCATGTGCGTGCTGCTATGCTGGGACGCATCAATGTGCATGCCCACGGTAATTCGGGCATCCGGCCCGAGATCACGCTCACCCTCGTTAATATGCTGAACAAAGGAGTAACACCTTATGTCTGTAAAAAAGGTTCTGTTGGCGCTTCGGGTGACCTGGCGCCTATGTCGCAGATTGCTTTATTGCTGTTAGGTGAAGGCAAAGCTTTTTACGAGGATACATTATTAGACGGAAAAAAAGCTTTTGCCAAAGCAGGTATCAAAATTCCGGGCTTGATGGCCCGTGACGGGTTGGGCATCATTAACGGATCGAATGTACTTACGGCCATGAGCGCCTTGTTTTTATATGACGCCAACAACTGGCTGAAACAGGCTGAAATAGCAGCGGCTATGTCGCTCGAAGCTTTGAAAGCTAACATGGGACCTTATACAAGCCGCCTACACGAAGTACGGGGGTTTGAAGGAGCTGTGAGAAGTGCCCGTGCCATTGAAAAACTTGTTCATGGTGGCGACCTGAAAATGGGGAAAGTAGGGCATAAAGTTCAGGATGCCTATTCGATGCGTTCGACACCCCAGGTAATCGGCACGGCTCATGATGCTCTTGCTTACGCACGCTCACAGGTAGAAATTGAATTGAACGGTGTAGGTGACAACCCTATCTTCTTTCCCGAAGATAATTTGGCGCTTTCAGGTGCCAACTTCCAGGGCTCACCAGTTGCTTTGCCCATGGATATGGCCGGAATTGCTATTACGATGGTTAGTGTCCTGTCAGAACGGAGGATGAACCGCCTGAATAATCCTGCATTAAGTGGCGGGCTGCCTGCCTTTCTTACCCAAGGAGCCGGTATGTTCTCCGGCCTCATGCTCAGCCAGTACACTGCCGACATGCAAATTGTTGAGCAACGTATTCTCTCGGCACCGGCTTCCATTCAATCCATCCCTGCCGCCGCCGACCAGGAGGATTTCGTTTCTATGGGTATGAATACCGCCATCAAAAACTTCCAGATACTGGACAATGCGTACGGAATCCTGGGAATTGAATTTATGGCTGCCGCCCAGGCTCTTGATTTCAGGGAATATAGCTTCGGTAAAGGAGTTCAAAAAGCACATGAAGTTGTCCGTCGCCATGTGGAATTCCTGGATATTGACAGACCTCTGCACAAAGACCATAATGCCATGAAGAAGCTGGTAGAGTCCTGTGAAATACTCCGGGATGTGGAACAAACGGTGGGCCCTCTGGAATAACAATTCGCCAATAAAAAAATACGCATGGAAAACAAAGAGCGGCCGGAACTATTAACCATATTATGTATTCTTACATTTATTGGCAGTGGGATTTCCATACTTGTCAATGGATTCTTGTTTTTAATATATGATCAGATCAGGGATGTATTCGAGCAACAGGATAGTTATCTGCTTTTTGGATCGGAAATCGATTTATCTTTTCTGGCAAACATCAGTTCCTGGTTCTTTCTATGGATGGGCCTGGCACAGCTAATCTCTTTTTCAGGCGCTTTACAAATGTTCCAATTGAAAAAAAGAGGCTTTCATCTGTACGCTATAGCACAAATCACGTTGTTGATTATTCCGAAGTTATTTATCCCGTCCTTACCATTTCCATTTTTAGAAATGATGATTAGTGCAGTTTTTATACTTTTATACTATAAAAACCGGCAATTTATGTCTTAACACGATTTGTCTTGGAAAGCCATTTACAAAAAGAGCTAGAGGAAACAGTTATTCCGTTTTTGCTGCGTACTGCTGCAATTATTCTTTTATTTGGTGGAATATTGGGACTTCTTTTCTTTTTATCTGTACTTTTTTTCTCTATTGACGGAAGTAACTTTCCTAATTATTTTCGGTATAATGACAATAAGAACATTGTATTTACAACGTTCGTCATCGTACAATTGGTGATTCACCTGGGATTCATTATCAGTTCAGTTCAACTGATCAAATTAAAAAAAACCGGGGTGTACATTTTTATTGCTTGCTTTATCATGTTCATAATCAGTAAATTATTTTACAGCGATTTTTCCGTCTTTTTAGAAATTCTATTCGGAGTATTCATTCTTATATTCCTGATGATATCGTGGAAATCGTTAAAATAATTTCAATAAATTAATTTTATTAATTAAACTTGCAGAAAATATTTGGCAAAAACAATGCAGGTATAGAAAACACGTAGATTTAAAGTTGAATTTTTATGTTAATTTTTTATTAAATTTGTATAATTTTAATAAATTGCAGTGCTTTTTCCAAACATGGAAATTAAGTTTAGTAATTAATTCTATCAATAACCAAAAATTATCATTATGAGAAAAATTACAATTTTGCTGATGTTCTTGTTTTTCATTGGTACCATTGGTGCTTATGCTCAAACCAGAACTATTAGTGGTAAAGTTACCAGTGCTGAGGATGGGCAAGGAATTCCCGGTGTTAGCGTCTTTGTTAAAGGGACTACCACCGGAACCGTGACAGACCTCAACGGAGAATTTGCATTGGAAGTTGAGCCTATTCACACAACTCTTGTGTTCCAATACGTAGGTATGGAGACTCAGGAAATGGAGATAGGCCAAACTTCAAGATTTGAGATTACGCTAAGTGCGGATGCCATTTTGATGGAGGAAGTCGTCGTGACGGCACTTGGTATTTCCCGCGACAAAAAATCGCTGGGTTACGCTGTGCAGGAACTCGACGGTGAATCTTTTAGCGAAATGAAGGAATCCAACTTCGTTAACGGACTTTCGGGTAAATCGGCAGGTGTCGATATTCTTCAGGCAAACACCATGGGTGGTTCTGCCAACGTATTGGTTAGGGGAGTAACCTCGTTAACCCAAAACAACCAGGCGTTATTTGTTGTTGACGGTGTTCCGTACAACAACCACAACACAAATGAAGACAGGCCGGTAGCTAACTCAACAGCAACCAACCAAAATGATGGATGGGGTGGTTACGACTACGGTAACAATGCCATGGACATCAACCCTGATGACATTGAGAGCATTTCTGTACTGAAAGGTGCTGCTGCTACAGCGCTGTACGGATCACGTGCTGCTAACGGTGTTATCCTCGTTACTACCAAAAAAGGTAAAACAGCTGCAGCCGGCAAAAAACATCTGGGTATTACCTGGACCGGTGGTGTTCACTGGACAATGGCTGATTTGTCAACTGCTCCACAATGGCAAGATGAGTACGGCGCTGGTTATGGCCCTTTCTACGAAAATGAAGGCGTTTCGGGCGTAGGTGATAATTATTTCTTCTATGCCGATCTTGATGGCGATGGAATAGATGACCTGATCACACCTTCTTCGGAAGATGCTTCCTGGGGACAAAAATTTGATCCCAGCATTCAGGTTATTCAGTGGGACGCTTTGGATCCATTGCAGTCGAACTACGCTGAAAAACGTTCATGGGTAGCTGGCGAGAACGGGATGGACTACTGGTTCCAAACGGGTATGAAATGGACAAACAACCTGGCATTTGACGGGGCCAACGAAAACGGTGCTTTCCGTTTTTCATATGCCAACCTGTCTCAGAATGGTATTGTCGCTAACTCGAGGTTGGATAAACACAACCTTACATTTCAGGGATCTTATAATTTCACAGACAAATTCACTATTGAGACTAATGTAACTTATGTCAACATGTGGGCTTACGGCAGGTACGGAACCGGATATGACGGTTTGAACCCGATGCAGTCGTTAGGCCAGTGGTTTGAAAGAAACGTTGACCTGAAACGCCTGGAAGAAGGATGGCTGAGGCCAAACGGAAACCAATTATCATGGAACTCTTCCTATTATGATGACTTACATCCGATTTATTTCGACAACCCATATTGGGTGAGAAATAAAAACTATGAAGATGACCAACGCGACCGGTTCTTCGGTTACGTTTTAGGTAAATATGACTTTACTGATTATCTTTCATTCACAGCCCGTTTTTCAGG
This sequence comes from Bacteroidales bacterium UBA4459, assembly GCA_002389465.1. Classification (GTDB taxonomy): domain Bacteria; phylum Bacteroidota; class Bacteroidia; order Bacteroidales; family F082; genus UBA4459. The sequence goes on from DGOT01000061.1 coordinate 4,773, forward strand.
CGATTTATATACGACACTACAGAATGAAAGAATTGCTGTGGGTAGTGTAGATCCTTCCTATTACTCAAATTTCAACCAGCATTTCCAGGAGTTCAATACGGAACTTATGTTACGATTCAACAAGTCGTGGGATAAAATATCGTTAAGCGCCCTGTTAGGAAGCAACTTCCGTCAAAACAAATGGCAAACGATTCTGGGTCAGACGGTTGGTGGCTTAGTAGTTCCGGACCTCTATTCAGTGAGCAACTCAGTTTCTCCTGCAAGAGTATCCGAAACAGACGTCAACCTTGCTGTTAACAGTCTCTTCGGACAGGTTTCATTCGGTTTAATGAACTTCTTGTACATTGACCTGACAGGAAGAAATGACTGGTCTTCAACCTTGAAGTCACCTACCAAAGAAGACCCGAATGAGAACATTTCATTCTTCTATCCTTCGGCATCTCTTAGCTTAGTACTCACAGAGATGAACGGTATTAATGATGTTAGCTGGCTTTCGTTACTGAAATTAAGAGGCAACTACGCTGAAGTTGGTAACGATGCGCCACCATACGCTACTATGTCAACTTATTCGCAGAATACAAGCTGGGGTGACCTGGCCTTATTCTCGGTAAACAGCACCATGCAGAACCCCGACCTGCTCCCTGAGCGTACAAAAGGATTTGAGTTTGGTATAGAAACGCGCTTCCTGAAGAACCGCATAGGTTTGGATTACGCTTACTATCAGTCAAACTCATACGACCAAATCTTACCGGTACTGGTATCTCCTTTCACAGGTGTTAGCAGAGTATGGGTAAACGGTGGCCAGATTCAAAATACAGGCCATGAGATCACATTATACACCACTCCGGTTCAGACAAAGGACTGGCGCTGGGATTTGAATGTGAACTGGTGGAAAAACAAAAACGAAGTAATTGAACTGTTTGAAGGTGTGGACAACCTGCTGATTTACTCGGCATGGGATGTTTCCGTTAATGCTACCGTAGGGCAGCCTTACGGAACTATCAGAGGTACCGATTTCGTTTATACAAATGGCGAGAAAACAGTCAATGAAAACGGTTACTACGAAAAATCCGAAGGAGATACCGTAATTGGCAACATCCAGCCCGACTGGAAAATGGGTATCCCAACCACTTTATCGTACAAAGGGGTTTCCTTGTATGTGTTGATTGACATTCAGAAAGGTGGAGATATTTATTCTATAAATACCAAATACGGTGAAGCTACAGGCCTTTACGCCACTACTGTAGGAAACAACCCATTGGGCAACCCACAGCGTAGCAATCTTGTTTCAAAAACAGACGGGGACCTCGGACCTCACTACAGCGGTGGTTTACCACTTAGCGATGCCGACCCAACATCAGGAGGTTACATTCTTCCGGGTGTTAAGGAAGACGGAAATGCCAACGATATTCTTGTTAACGCAGGACGTTGGGGCCGGGCTTTCTACTACAATAACAGCCCAACAGCACGTTATGTATTTGATGCTTCTTACGTAAAACTACGTGAGTTGTCGTTATCATATGCGTTACCTGGTAAAACTCTTGAAAACAGTATTTTCAGACAAGTTAGGTTCTCTCTGGTTGGCCGTAACTTATGGATTATCCATAAAAACGTTGACAACTTTGATCCGGAAGCCAGCCTTGGCTCGGGTAACCAGCAAGGTATTGAAACCGGTTCATATCCGGCGCTCCGATCATTCGGATTTAACGTAACTTTAGGATTTTAATTTTAAACCTTTAAAAAGAAACGAATATGAAAATTATTAAATATTTAACGGTAATATTGGCCCTGATTGTAGGGATTACACAATGTAAATTACCAGATAACGTTAACCCGAAAAGAGCAACCTCTGTTCCGGTTGAAACTCTTTTCACTAACGCTGAAGTTGCCCTGTTCAATATGATTGACGATGTCAACGTGAACAGAAACGTTCTCAGATTGTATGTTCAATACTGGAATGAAACAACTTACTTCGACGAATCCCGCTATTTGATGCAGGATCGTCAGATTCCGGACAATTACGTCACCCGTTTTTACAGGGATGTTTTAATGGACCTTAAAGAAGCCAAAGAGATTGTTATGGCTGATGACTTGGGTGACCCAACCGGGCAGAAAAACAAAGCAGCTATTCTGGATATTTTAATGGCCCAGGCATGGCTTACTGTGGTTGATGGTTTTGGAGACCTGCCTTATACCGAAGCTCTTCAATCGAAAGACAACACACAGCCTGCATATGACGATGCCGCTGCTATCTATGACGCAGAAATTGCTAACCTGAAAGCAGCTGTTCAGGCGCTTGGCGCCGGAGCAAGTTGGGGCGCTGCCGATGTCATGTATTTTGGCGATAACGCTTTGTGGAAAAAGTACGGCGCTTCTTTATTGTTACGCGTTGGTATGCGTTTAGCCGATGTTTCTCCGGACAAAGCCAAATCAGCAGTTCAGGCAGCTTTGGATGCAGGTGTTTATACCAGCGAAGATGAAGCAGGATTCCTGAATTATGTGGGCGTTGTTCCTCATGTTAATGCTATTTATAATGCATATGTTGTGGATAACCGTAAGGATTATCTCCCGACAAGTACCATTATCGATATTATGGGGAATTACGACGGAGCAACCTATGACCTGGGAGGCCAGGATCCACGTATTGACAACTACTTTACCCTTGCACCGGATACGACTATATATATAGGCGCTGTTGCCGGTTTAGACGGAGCTCAATCGTATCAGTTATTCTCACATTTCCAGGATGTTTTCTTTGAGCCAACATTCCCTGCTATGATTATCGACTATGTTGAAGTTGAGTTCTGGCTGGCCGAAGCTGCTCAAAATTCATTCCCTGGTGTAAGTGGAATGGCAGAAGAACATTATAACAACGCTATAACTGCCAGTATTCTTTATTGGGGTGGCACACAGGATGAGGTTGATGCATATCTGGCTCTTCCGGGCGTAGTTTATGATGCTGCCAACTGGAGAGAAAAAATTGGTGTTCAGAAGTGGCTTGCCCTGTACAACAGGGGTGTTGAAGCCTGGGCTGAGTGGAAACGGCTCGACTATCCTGTTCTTAACATTCCTGAAGGCATGACATACAGCGACATACCTTTGCGTTTTGTATATCCTTATAACGAGGTACTGCAGAACAGGGAGAATTATGAAGCTGCCTCCACTAAAATTGGTGGTGACGTGGTATCCTCTCCATTATTCTGGGATATTTACCAACCCGTGAATTAATAAATACTGCTTTAATGCATATAAAAAACCGCCCATATGGGCGGTTTTTTTATTTTGATCTCTTTCTCTTTTATTCGTAAACCGTTATACTATTTAACAGGGTTTGCCAGGCAAATGTTTGCGCCAGAAAAGCAGCCGGAGAACTAAGCCTGACTCCTGTGTCAGGACCTTTTACAATAACTCCGAACATATCGTATTCATTCCCCAGATCATCTTTCATCACGACAGGTAACGAATTCTGCACCGCATAATATGCTCGTGCATTTATCTTCTGATTTTTTATAAAGGCCAGAAAAAAGTGTTCTTCAGAATTACCTGCTATCACCAGATTCATATTCCGGAAGCGAGTTTCTATTACATGGGTTGCATCATTAAATAAGGCTAATTCAAACAACAACAGGTTTTCTTCCTTTAACAC
>DGOT01000263.1 GCA_002389465.1 Bacteroidales bacterium UBA4459
CATCCGGGCATATACCTGATCGTAACCATAGTCGTTGGCTACGGCTGTAAGGAACGAGGTGTTCACATGCAATGCTTCGGCAGGAAGAGGTTTCCGGTCATAATTAAACCTGCCCGACAATTCGGCGGCAATATGTTGTGCGTCTGCCGCACTGCCTCCGTTGCCGCACAGGTACAGTCTTTTGCCGTTTTTAAATCCATGAATACACATCTGGATTACATGAGCTATTTCTTTCAGCATTTCGTCATTCTGCAGAAGAAGGGATTTAACCTCGATTGATTGCTGTATGGTATTTTTTATGTTCATAAATGCCTTTTTACCTTTTATATTAGCTAACTTTTTATCACTTATTTTCTTATAAAAGTATGAGTTGCATGAGATCGTTGTCCCGTTTACTTATCCCAAAACTAATAAATCGTTGGAAATAAGACATAATATGCCGTTAACGGGTTACCGTAAAATCTCCTTTGCGTAGTTTTCCCAGCTCATATCTTTGGAAGTGGCTGCCACGCGCTCCCTGTTTATTGGCTTTTCAATGGACTTGATCATCGCATCAGCCATGGACTCAACATCTTCTGGCCTGGCCAAATAACCATTATATCCGTCTTTAACCGTTTCGGGGAAGTGGCCTACGTTAGTCGCCAACATCGGCATCTTAAAATTGTAGGCAATAGATTCGATTCCCGACGGAGTAGCTGTCAGGTAAAAAAGCATAATGCTATCGCTTACCTGGAAATACTTATGCACCTCCTCATTGGGCACAAAATCGTTATCCACATATACCTTATCCTCCAGGTTTAGTTCGTCAACGAGTGCCAGCGGGTTGTAATTCCGCTCATCATCCTGCTTTCTCAGAAAGATTTTTTTAGCTACGCCGAAGGTAGCGTTTTTAATCCTTGTAGACAGCTTCTTGGAATCAAGCGTATTCCAGAACGATTCGCCAACGATCAGTAACGATACGTCATCCCTCTGTTCTGCTACACGGGCAAAAGCTTTGATCACATTATGCAGTCCCTTGTACTTCCTGATGAACCCGAAGAACAAAAAGACATGCTCTTTCAGTCTCATTTCCTTTTTATGCCCTGCAACATCAAAATCCGGATCGGGGGCAAACATATCGTAAACAGGGTGGTACAGTTTAAGTACTTTGATCCCTTCACTTTTGACAGCCCCTCCCCTTTCAATAACTTCAAATTTCTTATCCGGAAAAAGGGTTCGGAGTTCATCGGCTGTTTTATATGCGTGTACAATGTAGGCATTGGTGTGTTTGATACCGCGTTTGGTAAATGCTTTGTCCAGGGCGCTTCCTTCTTTCTGGATGACGAAGTGCAAGTCGAAAAACACCTCGGTATTTTTCAGTTTCTTCAACTTTCCTGCAATGTAGCCCAGTGGGATTCCCTGCACGGCAATAGCCCACTGAAAAATAACTTTATCGGGTCGCAGGTTTTTTATGAGTTTGACCGTGACAGCCCAACTTGCCGGGTTGTTGTAATTTGTGATATAGTGCACCTTGATATCCGTGCCTTCCAATTGGTCGACTTTACTTTTCCTGTCGATAAAATCGCGGGGAATGATAGCGGGATATTGTTGTGTCCATGAAACGATGTGAACATCCGTATCTTCCAGTTTATCAAAAGCTTTGGCTAACGAAGTATTGTAGTTAGCGATCCCCCCTTTAAACATGGGGCCGGGGCCAAAACAGACAATCGTTTTTTTCTTGCTATCCTTCACGTTCCGCTCTTTTCCCGGCTGCATCATAAACTCTGCGCATCCCTTCTTCAAGAGATATTTTCGGCATCCAGCCGAATTTCTCTTCTACCAGCGACATATCGCAATAGCGTGAATGTACGCCAACAGGTTTGTCAAGTAAAGGTTTGATGGTCGGGTTATATCCTGCAAACGAAGTAAATACTTTAATCAGGTCCAGAAACGAGGTAAGTACCCCGGAACCGATATTGTATGCAGAACCGTCGCCCACATTATCCAGAAGAATAAAAATCAGGTCGATAATATCATCAATATGCACAAAATCACGTCCTTGTTTTCCGCTTCCCCACACCTCAAAAGGGTTTTCTTTCTTAGCTGCTCTTAAGGCGATGGCCGGAACGGGATAGGACAACTCCTGGTCTTCACCGTATCCGGAAAACGGCCTGATACAGACAATATGAATGCCATAATGACTTGCTGCAATCTGTGCCAGAAACTCACCTGTAAGTTTTGTCCATCCGTAAGTCATGTCAGGTGTTCCCAGGTTCTTTTTAAAATCGATATCACTCTCTTTTAGCTGAATAGCACCTGCCTCCGTTTGTAAACTTGTCGGATAGGCAGCGCTTGAGCTGGGATACAATACCCGTTCGGGTTTATGGCGTGTGATCCAATAGAAGAACTCCGAGTCGATACTCAAATCAAGGCCTACCATCAGCGGGTCGCCGTCAATTTTTAACCGGCCTCCCACAATAGCGGCAAAGTGGAATACATCGCTGAAACGTTCAAAATCCAGGTTGTACTTTTCCTGAATATAATTCGGGTTCGTGCGAAAAGAAAAAAGAAAGTCTCTGAAGTCTCCTTTCCAGAACAGGAACCTTTTGTCGCTCCCGATCACCTCAAGATCTTTGTTCATTTCACTCTCGAAACCTTCAAGCCATTGCGAAGGGTGCCTTCCAATGGAAAGGTCGTCCACGACAAATACATAATCACTGGTTGTTTTCAGCAATCTTTTCACCATGTTTCTGCCTACAAATCCGCAACCGCCGGATACTAGATGTATTTTCATTTACTGATTGTTATTAAGATTGATCTTTGATTTTATTTGATAATTGTTTCTTTCCGGGGCGCTTCTTGAAACCATCTCCGCCAGGAAACCGGTTAAAAATAACTGGGTTCCTATCAACATGGCCAACAGTCCGAAATAAAACAGGGGCCTGTCGGTCATACGGTAAACGGCCATAAAAAATTTGGCGTAAGCCAGGTAGGCGGCAATGAGGAAACCGATCAGGAAAGTCAGGCTGCCGATAGCACCGAAGAAATGCATCGGCCGCTGCCCGAAGCGCGAAACAAAGTTTATTGATAAAAGATCAAGATAACCTTTGATAAACCTGTCAAGACCGAACTTGGTAACGCCATATTTCCGTTTCTGGTGTTGTACCACCTTCTCCCCTATCTTTCTGAATCCGGCCCACTTGGCAATAACGGGAATGTATCGGTGCATCTCACCATACACTTCAATGCCTTGCACTACTTCCAGTTTATAGGCCTTTAAACCGCAATTAAAATCGTGCAGTTTTATACCCGACAATACCCGTGTTGTCCAGTTGTAAAATTTGGAGGTGTTTCTTTTGATGAAGGGATCGTATCTTTTCTTTTTCCAGCCCGACACCAGGTTGAAATCATCTTCCATGATCATTTTATACATGTCGGGAATTTCTTCCGGGCTGTCCTGCAAGTCGGCATCCATAGTGATGACCACATCTCCTGAAGCATGTTTGAAACCTTCGTTCAGGGCTCCCGACTTTCCATAGTTCCTGCGGAAGCGCAAGCCTTTTGCATACGGGTGGGCTGATGCCAGTTCTTCAATGACCCGCCATGAATCGTCGTTGGAGCCATCATCCACATAAATAATCTCAAAAGAAAAATGATTGGACGTCATCACACGATCAATCCAATCATTCAGTTCTTTAAGTGATTCCTCTTCGTTGTATAAAGGTATGACAATCGATATGTCCATTCCGCTTTGTTTTGCTATGCTTCTGTGACCTCTTCTTCTGTAATTTCCTGGGGTTTTTCCCTCTTGACAAAGATAGCAATTATCAACGATAAAATAGTGGCAAAAATAACATTGGCGATAAATCCTAAGACTGTTAACATGACAGGTGTAGTGAGTTTTTCAGTGTACGACAGGATCATGTCCAGTTCTTCATCACTGATGTTGGGATTACTTTCCAGCATCTTGTCTTCAGTTTCGATTAGAATCTGTTCGATCATCCCCGGATCAATCATGGTTACGAAAATATACGTAAAAGCAGATGCCAGTATGGAAGCGAACAAGCCCGTCCAGAATCCAACGCCAAAGGCACTTCCGTAAGATAAAAAGCCACCGGAGTATTTGTCGCGGTATGATATCATTGCCCAAAATAACCCACCAGCCATGATAAGATAGGACAACCACATGATCTTGGAGTCGTGGTCAACATCCAGAAGATACATGAGCAGACTAAACACAATCAGTACGATACCAAGAAACAGGCCGTACATTATTGAAGCATTAACTGTTGATTTTTGATTTTCCATAGAATTTAGATTTTGATAATCAGTAAAAGTAAAAATATCTTGTCAATTATTTCAACATATGCATACAATTTTTACTTTTGCAGCGGGTAAGCCTTATACGACCAGCTCCTGCTGAATTCCCCCAGGCCCGGAAGGGAGCAAGGGTAGGCGGTT
>DGOT01000096.1:0-4707 GCA_002389465.1 Bacteroidales bacterium UBA4459
CTTCAGGAGGAAAGAAAGCTTGGAGCCTTACGTGACGATCCTGTACTGGAATGGGAAGGTACCGGCGCCAATATGGGTGGCAGAACCCGTGCGCTGATGTTCGACCCGAATGATGAAAATTTAAAAAAAGTATGGTCCGGTGGTGTAACCGGGGGTTTATGGTATAATGAGGATATTACAAATACCAATATAGAGTGGACTCCGATTGGTGATTTCTGGAGTAACCTGGCCATAAGTTGTATTACGTACGACCCGAACAACACACAGATATTTTATGTAGGAACGGGCGAAGCGCAAACTGCCCGTTTTATTTACAGAGAATCATCCGGGTTGGGAGCAGGTATTTTCAGGTCGGTTGATGCCGGCGAATCCTGGGAACTGATACCATCCACCACAGAATTTAAATACATCACTGAGATTGCGGTGAGGGATGAAGACGGTACCAGTGCCATATACGCAGGGGTGGCTTCAGGCAGTTATATGGGCGAAGATCATGAAAGCCTGCCTTCGGACGGATTATACCGTTCGGTTGATGGTGGAGAAACCTGGGAGCAGGTACTGCCTGAGATTGAAGGCTATTCCGATGAAATTTATGCTCCGGCCGATATAGAAATAGCGGCAAGCGGGAGAATATTTGTCGGTACGATGGAAAACCTGAACCTTCATGGCGGTGCAACGATCTTATACTCTGATAGCGGATTGGAGGGGAGTTGGACAATTTATGACGACTACAATATAGTGATCAGTAATGACGGAGGTATTAATGTGCCAGCACGTACCAATGTAGCTTCTGCTCCATCAGATCCGGGTATTCTTTATGCTCAGTTTGCCGGTGGTTATCTGACACAGAATGGCTATTATAATTACAAAGGAAGATATATTGTTAAATCAACCGACGGTGGCGATAGCTGGCAACAGAAGAACATACCGGATGAAAGCTGGGCAGAGCGAGCGTGGCATAATTTTATTCTAAGGGTGGATCCATCGAATCCGGAAGCGCTGTTTACAGGTGGGCAGGATCTGTGGAAGTCCTCAAATTCAGGAAATTCATGGAATCATATTTCCTATTGGTGGAATTATGGCGCAGATGATTATGTTCATGCCGACCAGCACAATATTCAGTTTCAGCCCGGGTCGAGTACAACAGCTGTTTTCACATCCGATGGAGGTGTGTTCCTGACCACTACCGCCAATCTTACTTTCCCGGTGTTTGTTGAACGAAACCAGGGGTACAATACCCTGCAGTTTTATTCGGGGGCCATTAACCCGTCAGCAGGCTCCAGGCTCTTCATAGGCGGATTGCAGGATAACGGCACACTTTACTACAAGGGGTTTCCACTTGGTATCAACGACATGATTGATGATGGCGATGGCGCCTTTTGCTTTTATGATGAGAATGAGCAGGCGATTTTTATCACTTCCGTTTACTATAACAGCTATACAGTGTGGGTAAACGGAGGCTGGGTGAACAGTTTTGGCCAGGGAGGAACTTTTATCAGCCCGGCCGATTACGACTACAACGAAAATATATTGTATGCCAATGGTACCAGTATCTCAGGATATCAAGCCAACAAAATAAACAGATGTTCCGGTATTCCGTATTATATTAGTGACGAGATGGTTTATATGGGAACAAATACATCTGTTCCGTTTTCACATGTGAAGTATTCCGATTATTCACCGGATGGTACATCTACCCTGTTTTTGGGTACGCAATCAGGAAAATTATATAAAGTGGAGCATGCCGAGTCATCGCCGCAAACCACTGAAATAACCGGGGATAACTTCCCTACAGCTAATATCTCGTGCGTTGCAGTCGGAAGTTCTGAGGATGTGCTGGCGGTTACCTTTTCCAATTACGGGGTTTCCTCTGTCTGGCTGACAACCAACGGTGGAGAAACATGGGCGGAAAAAGAGACGAATTTGCCTGATATACCTGTCCGCTGGGCAGTTTTCCATCCTGATAACGATGGGCAGGTGATGCTGGCTACCGAAACCGGTATCTGGATAACAAATATGATGCTGGAAGATGAAACAATCTGGTATCCGGCAAGTGATGGCATGGCCAATGTGCGGGTGGATATGCTGCGGCTACGTAAAAGCGACAATACGGTGCTGGCTGCAACTCACGGTCGTGGACTGTTTACAGCTCCTTACGATTTGGATATATTTTATGTCGGACAGGAAGAATTTGCACAAAAGAAAGAAAATATACGTATTTACCCCAACCCGGCAAATAGTACGGTGAATATTGAAATGAAAGAAGATAACAGGGATGATATCCGGGTTTCCATCAGCGATTTGAGCGGAAAAATTTTATCCCGGCGAGCTTTCGGTGCAGAGAGTGGGACTTTAGTTCACCGCATGGATATCGGAAATCTGAAACCGGGACTTTATTTGCTGACTGTGAGGAGCGGTAAAGAAACCACAACAAATAAACTGATTGTCCAATAAAGAATACCGATGGCTATGTTGTATCCGCTAAAATTTAAGCCTGTTTTTAAAGACAAGATCTGGGGAGGCCAAAAGATAAAAACTGTTTTGGGCATGGATTACGGAAATCTGCCTAACTGCGGCGAAGCCTGGCTGGTATCAGGAGTTGAAGAAAACCAGAGTGTCGTGGAGAATGGTTTTCTGGCAGGAAATGAACTGAATGAACTGGTGGAAGTTTATATGGGCGAACTGGTGGGAGAGAAAATATTTGAAAAGCATGGAAATGAGTTTCCGCTGCTCATCAAAGTGATCGATTCGAACGACTGGCTCTCCATCCAGGTACATCCCGATGACGAGCTGGCAAAAAAAAGAGGACTGGGCCACGGAAAAACCGAAATGTGGTATATACTGGAAGCCGACAAGGATGCCGAACTGATCTCAGGATTTAACCGGAAAATGGATAAAGACAGTTATAAAAAGCACCTTGAGGACAACACGCTAAAGGAAGTGTTACATACGGTTAAGGTAACAAAGGAAGATGTTTTTTACATTCCGGCCGGACGGGTACATGCGCTTGGCCCCGGTTGTCTGCTGGCCGAAATACAGCAAACTTCCGATACAACATACCGCATATTCGACTGGGACAGAATTGATGCGGCAGGTATGAAACGTGAGTTACATACGGAAGAAGCACTGGACGCGATAGACTTTAGCGAGACAAAAGAATGCAAAACTGAATACGAAAATAAATTGAACAGGACAGTTACCCTGATTGACAGTCCGCATTTTGTTACACGTATTCTTTCTTCTGACCAGCCGGTTATCAAAAATATTTCCGAATTGGATTCGTTCATTGTCTATATGGCTGTGGAAGGCTCGTGTGTTTTTAAGTATGAGGGCGGCGAACTTGGCATAAAAATGGGTGAAACCATTTTGGTTCCGGCTTCGGTTGGAAATTTGATCATCGAGCCGAATGGGGAAATAAAATTGCTGGAAGTTTTTATGGATCCGGAATTTTAAAGACCTAAAATGCAACTTACTGTCATCAGATGTTGTCAATACTGGTAATTGAAATAAGTAACCTAAAAATTGTGTAGATGAAAAGATTGATCGTTCTAATCGTAATCCTTTTTCTGGGTGTTTCCATGTATGCGCAGGAACCATCTGAAAGGAAGAAATTACCCTCGGTAAACATAAAAACCATTGATGGGCAAACCTTTAACACACAGAATATATATAACAACGGAAAACCAATCCTGGTAAGTTTTTGGGCGCTGTGGTGCAAACCATGCAAAAAAGAAATGGATGCCTACAACGAAAACTACGAAGACTGGCAGGATGAAACAGGTGTGAAGATCTATGCCGTGTCCATCGATGATGCCCGCTCTACGGCAAAAGTGCTGCCTTTTGTAAGCGGTAAAGACTGGGAGATGGAAGTGCTGCTCGACCCGAACGGTGATTTTAAAAGAGCCATGAACGTCAATATGATTCCACATACTTTCCTGATTGACGGGAACGGCAATATTGTCTATCAACACACATCATATTACGAAGGCCTTGAAGATGAGTTATACGAACTGGTGAAGAAAGTTGCTGCCGGGGAAGATATTTCCAAACATTAAATCGAAGCCAAAATCAATTAATTATGAAAAGAGTACTGTTACTCGCCACTGCCATCCTTTTTATCGGGATAGCAGCCAGGGCACAGTTTTCCGAAACGATTAAAAGATCAGAAGTGCATGGTAGTTTTGAATTTGACGGAGCTTACTACATGGCTGATGAAGGGGTTGGAATAACTGATTCGATGATTAACGGACAGAATTTTGCTTTTAACGGCTTTGGTAAAATTACATATACATTGGGTAAATTTTCGGCAGGCTTGCGGTACGAAGCATATTTACCGCCATTGGCAGGGTTTGATCCGCGCATAGAAGGTCAGGGGTTCCCTAATCTGTGGGCCATGTATACAACTGAAAAATTCAGTTTTACTGTTGGTAATTTTTACGAACAGTTTGGCAATGGTTTAACGCTCAGAACTTACGAAGAGTGGATGCTCGGATATGATAACTCCCTGAATGGTGCCCGGGTAACTTTTGAACCGGTGAAGGGATTGTTGCTGAAGGGAGTGTATGGGATGCAACGGTTTTACTGGACACCTTATACAAAAAACAGCCGGGGCATCGTAAAAGGATTTGATGCGGAAATGGACTTTAACCAGGTGATCAAAGGAATGAGTGATTCCAAAGTTCGCCTTACTCTGGGAGGAAGTTTTGT
>DGOT01000096.1:4775-7974 GCA_002389465.1 Bacteroidales bacterium UBA4459
TTTAACTTGTCAACGGAATATGCCTATAAGATAAATGACCCTTCAGCCATCAATAATTTTATTTACAAAGCAGGAGAAGGATTTCTGTTGAGTGCTACTTATTCAACTAAAGGATTCGGCCTGTATGCCATGTTTAAACGATATGATAACATGAGCTATAAGTCGAACCGGGCAGTTACCGCCAACGGGCTTGATATCAATTTCTTGCCACCGAATACGGAAACGCATTCATATATGCTAACTTCGATGTACCCGTACAACACGCAGCCTAACGGAGAGATTGGGTTTCAGTTGCAAATGAATTACAAAGTCCCGAAAAAATCGAAACTGGGCGGTAAATACGGTATGGGTATTGCCATAAACTATTCGCAGGTGAATGATATTGTCAGAGATCCCGTAAATGTACCGGGGACAGATACTACGGCCGTGGGACTTCCTGGAACAGATGGTTGGACCTCTCCTTTCTTTAAATTCGGTAGCCGTATTTTTTGGCAGGATTTTAATATTGAAATTGATAAAAAATTCTCAAAGAAATTTAAGGGTTCGTTGACGTACATGTACCAGTCGTACGATATTGCCACGCTTGAAGGGCATACCGGTATGCCGATCGTTTACAGTAACATTGGTGTAGTGGAGATGACCTACAAATTTACATCAAAGCAAGCCTTAAGGTGGGAGGTGCAGGGCCTTTGGACCGACAGAGATAAAGGCGACTGGGCTGCTTTGTTGCTTGAATACACGGTTTCGCCGCACTGGTTTGTTTCCGTTTCCGATCAGTATAATTACGGAAATCCTGATGAAGTTAATCGGATTAACTATTATACGGGTTCGTTCGGTTACACCCGAAGGACAACACGTATTGCCATCACTTACGGGCGTCAGCGCGAAGGAATTGTGTGTGTAGGTGGCGTTTGCAGGGCTGTTCCAGCATCCAGCGGTTTTTATGTTACCATTAGCAGTAGTTTTTAATAGTATGAGTATGAAAATATTAAGAGTTATCTCCATATTAGCAGCAGTAAGTTTTCTTTTTTACGCATGTGAAAAAATAGAACCGCCATATAAAGAAGACGGAGGTGGTAGTGGTGGAGAAGCAGAACAAAAAGTATTGCTCGAAGACTATACAGGCCACGATTGTGTGAACTGCCCTACAGCAGCCATTGTCGCAGAACAACTGAAAGAATTTTATGGAGATAAATTAGTTGTAATGGCCGTACATGCCGGATTTTTTGCCCGCCCTAAATCTGATATGCCGCAGGATTTCCGTACTGAAGCCGGAGAAGTATGGGACGGATTTTTCGGTGTGAGTGCGGCCGGAAACCCGAACGGACTCGTAAACAGAATGCAGAGAGCTCCAGGCGACTATATTGTAAGCCCGGCTGAATGGGGGTCAACGATTGACATTGAAATGAAAAAGGAAGCAAAAGCCAAAATGACCGTCCACAGCGACTTCGAACAGAATACACTTTCATCAACAATTACAACAGAGTTCCTGTATCCTCTGGCAGGGACATATCATGTGCTTTTTTGCATCACCCAGGACAGCATTATCGGGCCGCAAATGAATAATGACAATAACGTGGGTGACACGCCGAAAATAGAGGAGTATGTATTCATGCACGTGCTGCGGTATACAAATGGCGCGTGGGGAGAACGATTAACCGATGATGACCCCGTAGTGACAGGAAAAAAATATGTTCTAGAAGTCACAGTTAATTTTGAAGATGAATGGGTGCCCGAAAACTGTCATGTTGTTGCATTTGTCTTTGATCAGGAAAGCAAAACAATTGTTCAGGTAGAAGAAGCTGACGTGATTGAGTAAGTCAGAAGTTAAAATAATATTTCAGCGTCTTTGGATATTCTTGAGACGCTTTCTTATTTCCTGACTTCTCCAAATTCCTGCAGCCAGCGGTACATGCCGTTATGAAGGCCGCCCGAATAACAGGCTACGTGTGTCCATTGCGGGTTGAGCAGGTTGTACCGGTGCCCGTAGCCTTTAATACCGCTATCAATAAGCAGAAGAATAACAATCTCGCGTGGTGTAGCTTCAGGAAAACGGGCCGCAATATTCTCGTTGCCGGTTTTCATGTCCGGCGAAAACCGGACAATACGTTCCATCGGTGTTGAATGATCGCTTCCGTAATGTCCCAGGTTCCAATTATGTTTCTTCTGGTCTTTTCCGTGTTTTTTGGCAGCTTCGTAAATGCCGTAGTCGGGTTGCAGTATAGAAACGGCTTGCAACTTCCGGAGATCTTCCATCAGGCTTCTGATGGCGTATACTTCTTCTTCGTACCGATGGTAAGTAACCGTATCTATATGGTGTACCGAAAGGCGACCGTTTTGCTGAATATAGGTTGTTTCAACGGAATACCTGACTTCGCCGGGTCCGTATATTTCGAGCTCTGCTTCAGCGCGTTTCAGGTAAGGTCTCAGGATTTTCAAATATTCCTGTGGCCGGCTGCGCACCAGGTTGATCTCATAGACCATTTGCTTTTCTATATCTGTAAGGTAACTGACAGGGGCTGCGGTGTTCAGGGTACGGGCAAGCTGACCCTGGACGGAGAAATGGATAAGGAATGTGGCGACTACAGTCAGACAGGCAATACGAAGCATAGTGAAATGATTGGTTTATTAGAGAACGGAAGATAACCGGCAATATTTTACAGGTTGATAACCTCAATCAGGAGATTGAGGCCTCAAGCGGCGTAGTCGGGAGACTACGCCGAAGGGAGAAGAAAATGAGAAAAAAATTAAAAACAAACTCCTCAGCGTGGTCTCCAGACTATGCTGAGTGAGTGAAGAGATAGAGATGATCTTCAGATTATGATAGACATAGAAGATCAATTTCCATCAGATAGTCCATATTATCACAATAATTGCGCGCGCTGCTGTATAAGTAATCTTCCGGACTTTCAACAATTCCTGCCTTAACCGGATTTTGATGGATATAATTCAAACGTTGGTCGATCATC
The DNA here is from genome assembly GCA_002389465.1 of Bacteroidales bacterium UBA4459. Lineage (GTDB taxonomy): Bacteria > Bacteroidota > Bacteroidia > Bacteroidales > F082 > UBA4459. The sequence goes on from DGOT01000096.1 coordinate 7,745, forward strand.
TTGTTGGTGCTTAACTCAACAGCATGGTTCTCATGTGTCCAGAATTGATATTTTGAGTTTCTTTTATGTTTCCGGGCAGCAAAAGCCATTTCATGAAGCAGCCATTTTCTCCGGCTCTCTTTTTCTGTATTTATCAGCTCAAGAATATGGTTTGCCGTATATTTCTTGAAATCCCTGACAGTATCTGATAATGTTCCGTTTTTAGACCGGACAATCATGTGTACATGGTT
>DGOT01000096.1:8096-8291 GCA_002389465.1 Bacteroidales bacterium UBA4459
GTAAAAACGTCTAACCAAAAAACGACACGTAATGTGAGAAAATATAAAGCAAACTGGTCTTTTATTTTCCAGGCATCACCCATGATAAAACTTTTAGCTAACTTAATAAAATAATCTCAATCAGGAGATTGAGGCTTCAGGCGGCGTAGTCGGGAGACTACGCCGAAGGGAATATAAAATTAAAAACCCCTCAGC
>DGOT01000148.1 GCA_002389465.1 Bacteroidales bacterium UBA4459
TCATCAACATCAATACCTCCCGAACGAAGTCCTTGCCCGATTTTGGCTGCTTGAGCCTGTAATGCTTCAACAGGATCTTCTCCGTTTAAGTATGAATCGTATGGAACACCAAAGCTTTGCATTACACTAATTTTAGATGTAATATTCGTGTAGTCCAGATCATTTTCAATCAACCACGGATAAGGTGGCATAATCGATTCGGCATTCATTTTTTGCGGATCGAGCATGTGGTTGTAATGCCATGAATCGGGTTTGTAATTCGGTAAAGATTTTACACCTTCTCTGGACAGATCGGGTCCTGTACGTTTGGATCCAAACTGGAATGGGTGGTCATAAACCGTCTCACCTGCTTTGGTATATTCACCATAGCGCTCCACTTCATCTCGGAACGGACGAATCATCTGCGAATGGCATAAATAACAGCCCTCCCTGATGTAAATATCACGTCCCTCCAGTTCCAGCGGTGTGTACGGTTTCACATTGGTTATTGTGGGTACATTGGTTTTAACCAAATACATAGGTACAATCTCTATAAGTCCGCCGATTAATATCACGACCAATGCCACAACCGTAAATTGCAGTGGCCTTCCTTCCAGCTTTCTGTGGATGCTTTCACCTGCCTTAGGCGCATGTTTGGCAGCGGCTTCATCTTCTTCGTGTCTTACAAATTTACCAGAGGAGGCTGTGTTCCAAACATTAATAACAAATAGGATAGCACCGGTAAAATATAGTGTTCCTCCAAAAGCACGGAGGTAATACATCGGAAGAATTTGTGTTACCGTTTCCAAAAAGTTAGGATAGGCAAGGAAACCTTCTTCGGTAAACTCTTTCCACATAAGTGCTTGAGTAAATCCTGCAAAATATAAGGGGATGGAGAAAAATAACATACCTAAAGTGGCAATCCAGAAATGGGTATTGGCCAGTTTTACCGACCAGAGTTTTGTTTTGTATAAACGGGGTACCAGCCAGTAAATCATACCGAAAGCCATCATGCCATTCCATCCGAGGGTGCCGATATGCACGTGGGCAATAGTCCAGTCGGTAAAGTGGCTTAACGCGTTGACTGTTTTTAGTGAAAGCATAGGGCCTTCGAATGTAGACATACCGTATGCAGTGATAGCCACGACAAACATCTTCAGTACCGGATCTTCACGTACTTTATCCCACGCACCCCTTAGTGTCAGCAGGCCGTTGATCATACCCCCCCAGGAAGGAGCAATAAGCATGATCGAGAACACAACGCCAAGGGCCTGAGCCCAGTCGGGTAATGCCGAGTACAGCAAATGGTGCGGGCCGGCCCAGATATAAAGAAAGATAAGAGCCCAAAAGTGTATGATAGACAGTTTGTAGGAGTAAACAGGTCGGTTGGCCGCTTTCGGCACAAAGTAATACATCATTCCCAGAATAGGTGTTGTAAGGAAAAATGCAACGGCATTATGTCCGTACCACCATTGAACCAGCGCATCCTGAATGCCTGCATATACGGGATAACTATGTAAAAAGGAGGTTGGTATCTGCAGGTTGTTCACAATGTAAAGAACGGCAACCGTGACCCACGTAGCGATATAGAACCAGATAGCCACATAAATATGTTTCACCCTCCGTTTTACCATGGTCATGATCAGATTGAGACCGAACACAACCCATATAATCACAACCAAAACGTCGATCGGCCAGATCAATTCAGCATATTCCTTCGATTGCGTAAATCCCAGCGGTAAAGTAATTGCCGCAAGAACGATAATCAGTTGCCAACCCCAAAAATGGATACACCCCAATGCTTTACTGAACATGGGTGTTTTTAGCAAGCGGGGAGTTGAATAATAAATGGCAAGGAAAATACTATTTCCGACAAAGGCAAAAATAGCACTGTTAGTGTGTAAAGGCCTTAACCGGCTAAACACCAACCATGATATTCCTCCGCTCATTTTCGGGAATATCAACTCAAAAGCAGCTGTTAAGCCAACCAACATTGCTACAACGCCCCACAGTACGGTTGCATATAAGAACATCTTAGACAGCTTGTTGTCATAAGTAAACTTTTCTAGCTCCATAAGCTTAATTTATTGATCATTTAATGAATTGTTATCAGTTTTTTTTGTCGTCGTATCGTCAGATTGTGTATCCTCCTTTTTCTTGTCACTTTTTTTTTTAACGGGTTTAGTGTCATCGAAAAGCATACGGACGGAAGGGGAGTAAGTATCGTCATACTGACCGCTCTTCACAGCCCAGATAAACCCGGCAAGAAAACCTCCAGCTACGAGAATTCCTATGATGATAAGAAATATGATGACGGACACAAATGCTGCTGTTAATTTGGTTAAAACAGGCTCCAAATGTAAATAAAAATATTTAAATAATACCAGATATACCTACAAGCTGGCATCTGAATATTTAAATTGAAAATGTCTATAGGATTAAAAATCAGATATGTGAAAATTCTAAAAACATGATAATAACATTAACCTGAGCGCTTACTGATGTTCCGGGAAGTAAGAGAAACCATAAAAGTTGCAAACGCAACAACACTGATCGAACTGATAGGCATCAAAACGGCTGCAATGAGG
>DGOT01000035.1 GCA_002389465.1 Bacteroidales bacterium UBA4459
ACGTCGCCGATTTTGCGGGCAGGAGATAACGAATCGAGCCGGTAATCGTTTACCTGATAATCAAGAAATAAGGGGTCTTCGTTTTTCAATATTGCATTGAAATAATCCTGGTTACTTGTGTTTGCAGTGGTTCTTATATTGACATGATCAAGGTAATACGCTGAGTCAGCTTCCGCAATCATTTCTGTCATGAACTCATTCTCATTGTTTCCGTATATAATACTGTTGCCCAGCGTAAAATCAATGTCGTACGGAATGTATTGTTCGTTTGTGTCCATCAAAAAGTTGTTCAGGTAAACTGCCGGTGTGTTTCGCACTGAATAGGACCAGTAATTGGCGAAGGTGCTGTGCTTGAAATTAAAGTACCCACCGCCAGTAACCGCCATGCAGTACCCGCCGCAATTAGCCAGTACTACATTTTCGCCGGTAACATGATAGATTCGTGTGAAGATTCCCATACCTTTCATGTTCTGCACGGTGACATTGTATAACTGCAAAGGGTTTTCGGCAGCATGTGAAAACGATTCGGCCTGCAGGCCGATAAATCCATTCTGAATAACGGCGTTACGTATTTCGTGGTGTTCGCCTGGCATGGCTTCCATCAGCCAGATGCGGTCCCACTGCCCGGGCAGGTCGCTGTAAAAATCTTCAAGTCTGTCGCCCTGGAAAGATACCGGGTTTTCCAGTGTCCCGTTCACTTTAAGCAAACCATCGGAATAGGCCCAAAGCCCTGAATTTTCATGGAAATAAACTTTTGTGCCTTCGTCAATGATCAGTTCGCCATATGAGTTGATTACGGCATACCCGTACACTACGTACGGCTTTTCGCTGGTCCAGTGTATGGTTTCCAGGCTGTCAACTACGACCTTGAAATCAGGAAAGCCTGCTATGTGTGTATCGGCTACGATGTAATTTGCATTTTGTCCCCACGAGACAAGTTTCACAGCCTGTTCGTTGGTGTTTGTTGTAAACAGCAGCTCATCTTCCACCACAAACGGATTGTTCATATCAGTAGGGTCAATCGTTACCCTGACAAATATGAAAATGCTGTCACCACCTTCAATTTCCACATCCCGGAAGTTGGTTCCCGATTCACCATCCACATTAATACGGTAAGCCGAGCTTTCACCCGATGCCAGTACGATGCTGGAGACCTTTATCCTGCTGCCCGATGTGTTGTGTACCATAAGCCGGTGCGTGGCCGAGCCAAGGCTTGTGAAAACAGTATCGAAGATCACCGAGTCGTTGGAGAATTCAAGTTTCAGATTCGGGCTGTCGTTAATAATGTCCGTTTTCTTGCATGCGCTGAAGATCATCGCCAGGAATAACCCTGCAATCATCAGTTGAAAAAGGTATGACTTTTTAGGCATGCTCTTTGTAATTTGAGGTGGCAAATGTACAATTATATCAAATACGCTGAATTACTCAATTTATTGTAATTTTGGTCGTTATTATTGTGCTAATGATGAAACAGAACAATACTATGATGAAGTCGATAAAGTTTTTTTTCCTGCTCCTGATTTTATCAGGAAGTATGATGTCATATGCACAGTACGAGAATACAAGCGGCAAGAAACCAGAAGATAAGAAAGAAGTGAAACGCCAACCACTGCAAAAACAACCCCGATGGTTTGGCGGAGGAATGATCGGGGGCGGATTTGGTTCTTACGGAGGGTATCTTGAATTATCACCTCTGGTTGGCTATAAGGTTACACCTCACTTCCATGTGGGTTCGAGGCTGACGTATATTTATTCGAGTTATAAAGATTACTACGGAAATAAACAGCAATCACATACGTATGGGGGGAGCCTTTTTGGTAGATATACATTCCTTAAGTTTTTGTATGCACAAGCAGAATTTGAATTGCTTAGTTTTAAACATTTTTATAATTTACCGCAGGGGGAGCGGTATTTGTTAACAAACCTGTATTTGGGGGGTGGACTATATCAGTCATTTGGAAATGGTTTTGCAACACTTGGCATTTTTTACAATGTATTGGAAGATCCTAATGTTTATTATCCTTACTCGAACCCTCTCATAAGAATAGGTTTCGGTTTCGGTTTTTAATTTTTCAGCGCAAAAGGAATTTTAACCGAAAACGACACATTTCTTCCCATATCATAAAACCCCAGATCTTTCAACGTCGATAAGTGGCTGTAATAATCAATGTTCAGCAGGTTGGTGGCTGTGACGTTGAAACTAACTAATTGCTTTCCGGCCTTTACATTAAACCCGAAACCAAGATTTACAAGGTTGTAGCCGTCTGTGGCCATCTCAAATTCGGAAGGGTGATTCTGGTCGAATACAAAACGTACACCTCCCGATAAATAGATCTTTCGGAATATTTTCCATACGTCTTTTTCCAATTTCAGCTCAAGATAAAGTTGCTGAGCAGGTATCCTGGGCAGGTATCCGCCATCTCTTTGTTCACCGATTACATACGAATAGGTTGATAAAATATGCAGCCAATGTATCGGATGCGGATGGATATGAAGACTGGCTTCTCCTCCGTAAAGTTGTGCGTTACTTTGTGCATACTGGTAGATATTCTGGCCTGAACCCGTAGTGTCGCTGGTAGGAGCGAGGTAGATGTAATCGTTTATATGGTTATAAAATACCGACAGGTCAAGTGACGTATGGCGTGTATGCAAGTGATACCCCAGGTCGGTTTCCACATTTTGTTGTGTCTTCAAATCGGGATTGCCCTTCTCGAACCGTATGCCATGCAGGCCGTACTGTGTTAACTCGGGCAGGTTAGGGCTCCGATAGGCTGAAGCCACATTGATGCGCAAAATATTCTGCTCGTTGATCAATACAGAAGCACCGGCCGAGGTACTCAGGTTATTGAACTTGCCGTTATATTCAATGTAATGCTCTTCGTTGTCGTGGCTGTCGGCTTTCTGGCGGGGCACGTTGATTGCGTTGAAACTGTACCGCAGGCCTGCTTCAATTTTATACCTTTTTCGTGCATACTGAACGATGCCATACAAAGAAATATCGTTGATGTCGGCATCGGGAAGTACATGATCGGGAGCCTCAAAGTTTTTATTGTTCTGGTACATACCTTGAGCGCCGAAGATAGCCCTTGTTTTTTCATTGAAGCTGTGGTTGGCTTTAATCCGGTAGGCCACTGTCTGGAGGGTCATGTCCACCAGGTCGAATGGGTCGTCGTTTGGATTACCGAACAGTTTCCTTTTATTGTTTTCGTAAGAAATATCGATATCAAGTTTTGTGTTGCCCAGAAACATTTTATTTTGCGAGATGATCATATGATCTGTCAGGTCCTGATACCACACCTCATTCTTATAAGCGTTTACCGGTACAAGGCTTATGGCCGGAGGAACTGCCATGCCAAATTTATTACCGCTGTATTCGTAAAACAGCCGAAACGTTCCTTTTTTTCTGAGCAGGCCTACATCACCTTTTATGTTGTAGCGGTTAAAGCGTGTATTGGGAACCGATTCCCCGTTCCCCTGCACGTAGTCCCGGCTGGTGTTGATTCCTCCGCGAATGCCCCATACAATCCCGTTTTGATGTCCTTTCAGGCCGATATTGGATAAAACACCGCGGGTATTTCCATAATAATTCATGGTCAGATCACCTGAAATTTTTCCTTGTGCCGCCACGGGTTCGGGTACCAGATTGACCACGCCGCCAACTGCTCCCGAGCCATAAACAAGCGATGCCGGCCCTTTGATAATCTCCACCTGCTGTAACCCATTTTCATCGATCAGGTACGGATGGTTTTCGGAAAACTGGAAGTTTTCCATCGGCATGCCGTTCTTCAGTACGAGGATATTGCTCAATGACAATCCGCGGATAACGGGTGTGACAACCCCGGGCCCTTTGGAGATCAAACTGACACCGGGTACTTCAGCTATCGATTCGATGAGTGAAGGATGCCCGGAAGTACTGACCCTGTCAATGCTTATAGTGCTGATCTTGATGGTGTTTTCATGTTGCGTGCTGGTAAAATTCCCCGAAATTACCACTTCCTGCCCCTGGATGATTTGTGGTGTCATTTCGATATTCAGCACGCGGTCTATTCCATCCAGGTAAATTTGTTTGTTGACTGTTTGAAATCCAACATAGGAAAATTCTACAATCAACTCTCCGTTCGGCAGGTTGGGTAGCTGAAACCGGCCTCCTTCGTCAGTTGCTATGCCAATGAGCAGGTCAGGCACATATACGCTAACACCGGTCAGCGGTTCGCCGTTTTCTTTGTCGGTAATTTTTCCCGAGAGATTATTTTGTGCCTGCCCTGATGATAACAAAGCCAGTACAAGCAGAAAGGTCAGTAGATATTTCATCATAATAATGGGAGAAGTAGCAATTAATTAACTTATTCCGGTATGTTTTTTAATACATCAAGTGTCAGATCCCAGAATTTCTGAACGCTCTCGATCTCAATTCGCTCGTCAGGCGAGTGGGCTCCTTTTATCGTAGGGCCGAAGGAGATCATATCCATGCCCGGGTACTTGTCGCCTATCAAACCACATTCCAGTCCGGCGTGAATAGCCAGCACTTCGGGTTCGGTTTTGAACAGGCGTTTATATGCTTTTTCGGTAATGTCAACGATAACCGAATTCGGGTTGGGTGTCCACCCCGGGTAGCCATCACTGGTTTCGGTGCGGGCGCCTGCCAGATTAAAAGCACTGGTAACCATGTTGGTTGCATCTATTTTTTCCGACTCAACCGAGCTCCGTTGGCTGGTAGTGATCAGCACCTCATCTTCTTCAAATTTTACCGATGCCAGATTGGTAGATGTCTCGACAAAGTCGTCAATTTCCTGCGACATAGCCAATACACCGTGCGGACAGGCATAAATAGCATTCAACAATTGGAAAACAGAATCTTCATCGAGAACGAAATCCGGCATTTCGGTTTTGGAAAAATTAAAGGCAAGATCAGGCTCTGTTACATGATATTCCGAGCGGAATATTTCCTGATAATTTTGGACAAACATGATCAGGTCAGGTTCCTTATCTTCCGGAAGCAGCACTATGGCATAGGCCTCACGGGCAATAGCGTTTCTAAGGTTTCCGCCATCAAAAAGGCTTAGTTTTAGCCCCAGTTCTTCTTTGCTTTCCCAGAGGAAACGGTTAAGCATTTTATTGGCATTGCCGTGTCCCTTATTAATGTCATCGCCGGAGTGGCCGCCTTTAAGTCCGGAAACCATAATCTTATATGATGCATAGCCTTCCGGAACGGCTTCTTTGTCAAAAGGCAGCCAGGTAAGTGTGTCCTGCCCGCCGGCACAACCAATAAACAGCTGGCCTTCATCT
>DGOT01000238.1:0-2929 GCA_002389465.1 Bacteroidales bacterium UBA4459
CCCATTGAGCTGACATACAACAAGGAAGTAAAAACTTTCATTAACCTGTATGCCGTAAAAAAACGGGATCTTACAGCCAAAATGCTCGGACTGGCAGAGATCTATTTTCCTTTGTTTGAAGAGATTCTGGATAAATATGATGTACCGCTTGAAATAAAATATTTGGCCATTGTGGAGTCGGCCCTGAACCCTGCGGCAGGATCAAGAGCCGGAGCCAAAGGATTGTGGCAGTTTATGTACGGCACCGGAAAAGTATATGGGTTGAAAGTGTCTTCCATGGTGGATGACAGGTACGATCCGTATAAATCAACAGTAGCGGCCTGCGAGCACTTGTCAGATCTTTACGATATTTATCAGGACTGGTCATTGGCACTGGCGGCATACAACTCAGGTGCAGGTAATGTAAATCGGGCTGTCAGGCGTGCCGGAGGAACTAAAAATTACTGGGCGGTATGGCCGTTCCTCCCACGCGAAACAAGAGGGTATGTACCGGCATTTATTGCGGTTAATTATGTAATGAATTATGCTGCCGAGCATAATATTTATCCAATGAAACCCAATATGTTTTTTTACGATATTGATACCGTCACCGTCCACGATGTGCTGGCATTTGACCAGTTGAACGAAATGCTCGGCATACCCATCGATGAGTTAAAATATCTGAACCCTCAGTTCAAGTTGGGTATTATTCCGGCAACCGGCGGAGCAACTTATACAATAAGGATCCCGAGACAATTCGTAGCTGATTTTCTGAACAACGAAGAGGCTTTGTATGCGTACAAAACAAGAAAAGGCATTGAAAAGGACAAACTGCTGGCCGAGGTAAAAAAAGCTAAAGATAGAAATATACATATTGTCCGAAGCGGTGAAAATCTGGGACTTATAGCCCGGAAATACCACGTGTATGTTAACCAGATAAAGAGCTGGAATAACCTTCGAAGCAGCACCATTTACCCGGGACAAAGGCTGGTTATTTATGGTGCCGGAAGCAGTCGGTATTATGCGAAATCGAAAACCCCCGTGATCCGGTCTTCCGAAAAGTCAACACATACGGTAAAGAATGGTGAAAACCTCGGGCTGATAGCCAAAAAATACAAATGTACAGTAACCGACCTCAGGGAATGGAATAACCTGAAAAGCTCAAAAATTTACCCAAAACAAAAACTGATTGTTTACAAACCGGCCGACAAAACCCCCAGCACCGTTAAGGACAGTAAGTATGTGTATCATATTATTCGGAAAGGGGATACCCTTTGGGATATTGCCAAAGAATATGACGGGGTAACGGTTGAGCAGATTAAGCGCCTGAACAACATTAAAAATACACGGAAACTGAAGCCCGGCCAAAAGATTAAGATTGCCGTAATTAGTTAATTCGCAATATTTTTATTCCCTGAACGTTTCAATATAGGTGTCGAAAAGACGAAAACTTTAAACAGATGAAAAAGAAAGGAGCTTCTGCCTTGATTTTTATGGCAGTGCTATTTGTATTTAGTGCCTGTACGATGAATACCGGTAAGTCGGGTAAAGTGCGTTCAATAGGTAAAACTTCCGAGATTTTGGTTGTTGTCGAAAACGAACAACAATGGGAAAATTCTCTGGGTAAAACGATAAGAGAATATTTTGGGAAAGATCAGCAGGGGCTGCCTCAACCTGAATCCTTGTTTGACCTGGCGCATGTTACCAAGACAAGTTTTTCGGATCTGTTAAAAAAACACCGGAATATTTTTATTGTGGAGATTGATAAAAACAGTATGGAACCGAAAATAGAAACGGTAAGAAATCATTGGGCCGACCCACAGGTAGTTATCCGTATAACAGCGCCCAATAAAAATATTTTCCTGCAAACATTCGAAAAAAACGCGGGCATATTTATTGAAAAATATAACCAGACCGAAAGGGAGCGGATAGCAACTTTATTTAAATCGACACCCAATAAAGAAGCAGTCAAAGCGATTAAACATAATTTCGGCTTGCAGATGATCGTTCCCAGAGATTTTCGCCTGGTAAAATCCGAACTTGATTTTATCTGGATACGAAAAGAGACTGTGGATTACAGCCAGGGCTATTTTATTTTCAAAGAAGCGTACAAAGACACAGCCCAGTTTTCAAAAGCAAGTATCAGTGCCCGCACGAACAGAATGTTGCAACAATATGTGTCGGGACCTACTGAAGGCTCCTACATGACACTGGATGAAACCTATTATAAGCCGGACCCCCTGATCGCTACTGATTTTTCTACGGAATATGCCGTTGAGCTAAGAGGTTTCTGGGATGTTGAAAACGACTTTATGGGAGGGCCCTATGTATCGTACACTTTTACTGATCCCGAAAATGAGTGGATTTTTACTCTGTTTGGTTATGTATATCATCCCAGCAAGGAAAAACGTAATCTATTACGACAGGTGGAGGCGCTTTTGTACTCAGTCGAATTTACTAAGTAAACTGTAATCTTACAGGTGACTGTTGATCTTGAATTGTTGAAAAGAATTACTCCTTTCCGTAAAAAATAGTAATTTTACCTAAAGGGGTGTTGGTTTCGGAAACGATTTTCGGATCAAGGTAAACTCCAAGTTTTGTTGGAGAGGTTTCCATTCCCTTAAAGAAAAAAGTAATTGCGCTGTCTTCATCGTTAAATACCCACTTGGCTTCATGTGAATTATCGTTCGAAATGATAATCATCACCGAATCGTTCATAATCCGGAAATAAGTTTGTTTTTGCATTTCAATGACCTGGTTTAACATTTCAGGCGAAACCTTTTGTTCGTCAAAATTTGTTTCAACGTTTTTAACCTTCCACGTACCAATAAGTTTACTTTCCGGGCTGGAACATGATACCATCAAAAATAAAGCAATACTTAGACTAACAAAAAAAATCTTCTTCATGACTACCGTTTAAATTCTGGACAAAAATACAATCAAAAATCCA
>DGOT01000238.1:3003-11117 GCA_002389465.1 Bacteroidales bacterium UBA4459
TATTTTTGCGAGTGAATACTAACTAACATTGATAATATGTTATCAGAAAGGCAACAACAGATCATAGATGAATCGATAAAGATTATTGATAAGAAAGGAATACAGGGACTGACCATTAAGAATCTGTCAAAAGCTATCGGTATTTCCGAGCCTGGTATTTACAGGCATTTTGAAAGTAAAACCGAAATCCTGATAAATATATTGAATAATTTTAAAGAAATGGCGCTCGGCCTTTCCAGTATTATGGAAACCTACAACGTTTCAGCCATAGAAAAAATGAGATTTATGTTTTCGAAATTATTCGAAATGTTTCCAGAGAATCCTTCCATAGTTTCTGTAATTTTCTCGGAAGAAATTTTTAAAAATGAAGAAGTCTTAAAAAACAAAATCGCTGAAATCTTAAACCTGAATACGCAAACAATTGAAAAGATAATTGCCAAAGGGCAAGCAGAAAAGAACGTGCGGGAAGATATAGACGAGGAAAGCCTCGCTTTGCTGGCAATGGGTTCCATTAGGTTGCTTGTAAAAAAGTGGGATCTGAATAACCACAATTTTGATTTAAGCGCAGAAGGTGAAAAACTGATCAATGTATTAAGTAAAGTACTGGAAAAATAAAATAATACTGTATTAATATAATCAAAAAAACATGAAAATAACTAAAGTTGCAAAGATACCGGTGAAGGAAAATCCGCATAAAGTGGACGCTCGGATGCTGTATGATAAAGAGTCGGCACAGACCGTGCATATTCAGTTAAATCCCGGCGAAAGACTGAAACCGCACATTACCCCCGCGGATGTTTTCTTTTTCATTATTGAAGGAACTCCTGATATTCTTGTGGGCGATGAGAAACAAAGAGTCGAAACGAACAGCTTGGTGGAAAGCCCTAAGGATGTAGTACACTGTATCTATAATAATACTGATGAAGTTGTCAGGGTATTGGTGGTAAAGGCCCCCAAGCCCGTAGCAAAAACAAGAATATTGTAAAGTAATCAGACTGCCCACAATAAGCCGTTCCATGTGAACGATCAGTCGGGCAGTTTTTTTAAATAGAATAAAGTAGTGAATACTAACTAATATAAACAATGGGAAAATTATTATACAAATTGCTTAATTATTCATGGGCCAGCATGATCGTGATCCTGGTGATTACCGCCTTGTTTTTTCTGCAGATGAAAGAAAATACGCGGATGGAAACCGATCTTGATAAATACATGCCCCATGATCATCCGGCTTTTATATACAGTGACCAGGCTGAGAAGTGGTTTAATATTAAGGATGGGATCATCATTGCCCTTGAAAACCAGAAAGGCGTTTTTAATTCGGAGACTTTAGATACACTGAAACAACTCACCAAACGATTTCAAAAGTTTGATGAAATTGATAAGGCCGATGTAACATCCCTGTACACAGCAGATAATATTATTGGAACAGAGGGTGGAATGGACGTTAAACGTTTCTATAAAAGAGTTCCGAAATCGCCGGAGAAATTACAGCAACTTAAAGAGAATGTCGAAAACAACGAAATGATTTTCGGCAGGCTGGTATCAACTGACGAAACCGTTACTGTAATTATTGCGGAAATAGGAAATGATGTATTTACTCAGGAATTTTACAACGAAATACTGGAAGTAGCCAAAGCTTCCGAAACGGATGATATAAAAATTCATGTTGCCGGTCGTCCCATTGTTGAAGGAACTATGGCATTGCTTGGTCCGGAAGACATGAAGAGAATGGTGCCCATTGTTTTACTGGTTATCTTTCTTGTATTATTTCTCACTTTACGCAGTTTCAAAGGGACACTTATTACGCTGGGGGTTGTCTTCTTTTCGACCATCTGGGCATTTGGGCTTATGGCTGTAGTAAATATTCCCATCTATGCCATTTCTACTATGATTCCTGTGATGCTTATTGCTATCGGTGTAGCAGATGGTATTCACCTATACAGCCATTTACACACATTTATTGACCATAATCCGACAGCCGGAAAAAAAGAAGCGATTAAAGATATGATCAAACACATGTGGAAGCCGGTTGTCATGACTTCCATTACCACTGCCGTTGGCTTCATCTCTTTACTTACTTCTCAGGTATATCCGGTAAAATATTTCGGAATATTCACCGCATTCGGGGTAATGATGGCAATGGTATTTTCTCTGGTTTTTCTCCCTGCCGGTATTATGATCTTTGGTCTGCCCAAAGCGCGTAAAATAAATAAAGATGAAGATAAAGGCGGACATTCGCATTCAAAACTCGCCAACAATTTTGCTTCCATAGTAGTTAAAAATAAATATGTTTCTCTGGTAGGGACAGCTGTGATCATTATCCTCTCAGTAATCGGAATGCAGAAAATATGGATCAACTCCAGTTTCCTCGATAAATTTGAAGAGGACAGCGATATTGTGCAGACGGACAAGTTCATTAACAAACACTTTGGGGGTACAAGCACCTTAAACCTCATACTTGATGCCGATGGAAAAAAGGACGTATTCAAAGAGCCCGAAGTGCTGAAACTTGTTGATAAGATGCAGAAAGATGTGAACAATCAACTTCAGGTTGTTGGGAATACCTTTTCACTAGCCGACTACATCAACCGGATGAACAAGGTGATGAATGCCGACGATGAAGCGTACAACACTATTCCTGACAGCAAAAACATGATCGCACAGTATTTATTGCTTTACGAAATGTCGGGCGACCCCGAAAATCTGAATAAGGTAGTGGATTACGATTATGAAAAACTGAACGTGATGTTTCAGCTGAAGAGCGATAATTCAAAAGCCATCAACTCGGCGCTTGATGTAATCCATACGTACGAAGACGATTTTAACCAATTAGGCATCACGCTGAACTATGCCGGTAGTGGATACAAAGGACTGGTATTTACCGATTTAATTCTTGAAGGACAGATAATGAGCCTCATTTTATCACTGATTATTATTGTTGTGTTGCTGTCGGTGATGTTCCGAAGTATTGGAATAGGCCTTATCGGTTCGGTTCCGATCATTGTTACGGCACTTATAAGTTTCGGTATCATGGGCTTCCTGGGTATTCCGCTAAATACTACAACGGCCCTGCTGTCAAGTATTGCCATTGGTATAGGAATAGATTATGCGGTACATTTTCTGGAACAGTACAGGCATAATGCTTCCCAGACTGATGATAAACTGGTAGCTGCCCAGAAGACAATGGCCCACTCTGGGAAAGCGATTATTTACAATGCTATTGTGGTTATCGCTGGTTTCCTGGTGTTGTTGTTTTCCGTTTTCCCGCCAAACCGCGAGCTGGGCGCTTTGGTATCGCTGAATATGTTTACCAGTTTTGTGGGGACACTGACGATTATGCTCGTCTTGTTACACATGTCGAACATCTATTTTAAAAAAACAAACAAACAAATAAATCATAAATATTAAAACAGAAAAAAATGAAAACATTAAAAATCACTTTGGCAGTAACAGTATTTTTCCTGGTAAGCGGATTAGCTAACCAGATGACTGCACAGCAACTAACCGGACGTGAGATTATTGATAAAGTCTATAATCTGCCGACGGGTGAAGACCAGACTTCTGATCTTACAATGACACTGATTAATAAAAGTGGCAGTGAGCGGGTACGCAAGATCAAGCAGTTTACCAAAGACATGGGAGATGTGGAAAAGAGCATTATGTTTTTTACTGCACCTGCCGATGTAAAGAATACGTCGTTTATGAGCTGGACTTATGATTCGGATAAGAGTGACGACCAGTGGATCTATCTGCCGGCGCTGAAAAAAGTGAAGCGGATTTCAAGCGACAGCAAAAGCGATTATTTCATGGGCTCCGATTTTACCTATGACGATCTGGGCGATCGGAAACTGGACGATGACACCCATAAGTTATTGCGTGAAGAAACCATCGATGGCGTGGATTACTATGTAGTTGAAAGTATCCCGAAAGACGAGGATTACATGTATAGTAAAACCACCACCTGGATTCGCAAAGATAATTTCATCGGCTTGAAAAAGGAATTTTATGACGAGGACGGCGAACTTCTAAAAATATTGAAGATTAAAAAATTTGAGGAAATCTCTGGTTTTATAGTCATCACCAGTTCCGAAATGGAAAATGTGCAAAAGAACCACCGTACAACCATGATTTTAAACAATGTTGAAATTAATACGGGTATTCCGGCCTCCAAATTTTCCGAAAGGATGATGATGAGGGGGATATAAATAAAGGGAACTCAATGAAAAACAATTCTGTTTCCGGAATACTGTACAATTTGAAAAACAGACCATTAATTAATCAATAAAAAACCTGGTTCTAAGGAAATAAACTGTCAAATTATGGGTGCATTCATCGCTATATCTGTTCTGCTGTTAGCAATACCATTATATTGCACGGGGCAGGATAATAATGATACCATCCCCGAAACAGGATTGGGTATAATTTCCCAGGTAAATCAGGGTGACAGTTATATTACATTTCCAACCGATATCGGAAACATTGAACCCCTCTGGTTTGAAGCCAACCTGATACCGAGCTTCAATATTCGTGTAAATAAAGATTCGCGTTTGATGGGAGTGCTCACCCCGCAGATTATCATCAGAATGTACCGTGAAGAATCTTTCCCGGTGAGAACACCCAGTTATATACCACAAATAACAGTTTATTATAAATTGATTTCAAAAATAAACGCCAACAGCCTGAGTATTTTTGGGAAAATTGCGCATCATTCAAATGGTCAGGATGGTGATTTTCTTTTGGAGGACGGAGAAGTAAACCTGAAATCAGGCGATTTTTCTACCAATTATTTTGAATTGGGCGTTATTAAAACAAATTATAATAAGAAGTTTAACGCAGTCCAGTTTTTTGGCGCGTCATTCGAGGTGCATCCACCGGGTTTGAGTAATACTTCCATGCAGGGGAAATATGGCTTCTACAGACTGAAGGGGATGTTTTCAATTTTTAAACTTCCTGTGGGTAACCAGGGAAAAAAGAAAAAAGCGAGTATCTCATTAAAAGGTCAGGCTGGCTGGATGTTTGGTGAGATAAATGACTGGAACCCCTGGTCACCGAACAGGTTTATCCTCAGTTTTACATTTTATTACCATCCGAAGTTTCTGGAAGATATTGGCTTTTTTGCACAAGTGTATCAGGGGATGGATTATTACAATATTTATTTTGTTCATCAAATAAGCGTAATCCGCTTTGGTATAATGACAGAAATACTAAGATTTTAAAAAATACAGACTATGAAATACATAACAGTTATAGCCGCATTTTTATTGATAACATCCTGTGTAAATCAGGGGTCAGAAAAGAAGACGGGTAAAGAAGAAAAAAATATACATAAAGCCCAGTCCGAAGTGGTAACCCTTGATAACGGCGAAAAATGGAAAGCGAACTTTGCTACAACTAAAGGGATTATGAATATGAAATATTTAGTCGAAACTATAAATGAAGAAAGTAATATTGATGATTATCGCAAGCTGAGTGAGAATCTTCAAAAAGAATTTCAACATATTTTTCAACGCTGCGATATGACCGGCGAAGCGCACAATCAATTGCACAGCTACCTTCACCCTATGTCGGAATGGTTTAAAACATTAAAAGAGGGTGATATGGATGAATGCCGGTCGGTCGTTGCATCATTGAATGAACATCTTGAAAAATATGATTCTTATTTTAAGTAAATAATTCATAAAAACATGAAACGACCATGAATTTTATTAATCATAAAATACACACACGAGAATGATTAAAAAAATTCATGGGAGAGCGAAGCGGTTCCATCTGCGCGGAAATTTTGGAATAGCTTCATATTTAACGAATTACAAAATTTTAAACAGATGAAAACAAAATTATTAATACTAATAGCTTTACTGTCGAGCAGCCAGTTGGTTTTTTCGCAAGCTGTTGACATCAATGGATTTGTGAGGAATTATACAGGAATATTGTATGAGAACGGCGATTTCAATATGTTGCAAAACACACTTAATGTGAACTTTGAAGCCAGAGGTGACAGAATAGCTTTTAAAGCTAATCCGATGCTTTATTTATATGGGATTGACAGCCTTGACTTTCGCTTACGTGAAATTTATCTTGACTTATATTTTAAAAGCGTTGATATCCGCGTTGGTAAGCAACAAATTGTTTGGGGCAAGGCCGATGGTGTTTTTATTACCGATATTGTTTCTCCGCTGAACCTGACAGAATTTTTACTACCCGATTTCGACGAAATCAGGATAGGTGTGTATGCTGCCAAAGTAGATTTTTATTTTGGAAACAGCACCATCGAAGCGATCTGGAAACCAATTTATGAGGGAAACGAACTTCCGCCTCCAGGGTCGATATGGTATAAGCCACCGGAATTATCAGCGCCCCCTACATTTGATTATTCCAAAGAGAAAATAAATGCCAGCCTTGAAAATAGTGAAATTTATCTGAAGTACTCCTTATCTTCTTCCGCTATTGATTTTGATTTGATGGGAGCCTATACCTGGGGCCAAAACCCTGATTTGTATATTGAAAAAGAATTCGGTCTTGACTCACTTGGAAATCCAATACTCACGGGATTATTGATAACTCCCGAACACTATCGTTTGTATGTGGCCGGTGGTTCGTTTACGTCAACAATTAAAAGTTTTGTTGTAAGGGGTGAAGCTGCTTATTACAATGGAAAGTACTTTCAAACAGCAGACCCGATGGCTGCAGGAGCGCTTACGCAAAAAGATTACCTGCACTATGTTGTCGGGCTTGATTATGGTGTTGGTCATCTCAAACTGAGCGCTCAGTTCATTCAGAAATACATCATGGATTATAATGATTTTATTGAAGAAGACGAATTTCAGAATACCATGACTTTCCTTGCTCATTATGACGCCCTGCGTGAAACGCTTCACCTGGAATTGTTTTCTTATGTTGGTCTCAACTATGGTGATGCACTCATCAGGCCAAAGGTGACTTACGATTTCAGCGACAGTTTTTCCATACTGTTGGGATCGAACATTTTTGTCGGAGACGAACGGGGCATGTTTGGACGGTACAAAGACAACTCAATGCTGTACACAAAAATCAAATATAATTTCTAATTTATGCAAAAACTAAGTTTTCTAATTCCTGTTATTCTTTTTATTGCTTTAAATACATTTGCCCAACGAGCCGATGAAATAATTGGTAAATATCACCTTCCAAACGACTTAGATGTCGAGATTTTTGAAGATGGCGGAAAATACTTTGGGAGAATAATTGCTTTAAACAATTTTAGGAGTGGCCAAACAAAGAATGTAAATAATCCTGATGAGTTGAAGAAAAAAGAACCGCTGATCGGAAAAATAATCATCAAAGATCTTGAATACGATACAGAAGAAAAACAATGGCTTAAAGGAAATATGTACGGACCGGAAAAAGGAATGGTGTTTAACCTGAAAATAACTGAAATACGGGAGAAAGAGATTGAGGTCGTTGGTTCGAAATTTATTATGTGGCGAACACTCACCTGGAAAAAAATCTGATTTTTTCTTGACATCTGGTTTTTTTTAATATACTTTTGACCAAATGATTTAACCAAAAGGTTAAAATAAATGAGTAAAGAACAAAATACCGAAAACAAAATTATTGATGCCGCCAAAAAGGTTTTTATCAACAAAGGAATGGATGGCGCCCGTATGCAGGAAATTGCGAATGAGGCAGGTATTAACAAAGCTTTACTGCATTACTATTTCAGAACAAAAAGCAAACTTTTTGAAAAGATATTTTCTATTGTTTTTGGAGAAGTGTTAACCGTGCTGGAGCAGGCTGCTTCAAACGAATCGGATTTTGAGCAATTCCTCGATGATTTTATCAGGCAATACATCAAACTGTTAAAAAGCAAACCGTTCATTCCCCAGTTTGTTATTCATGAACTGAACAGAAAACCGGAACGGATCGTTGCGCAAATACAAAATAAAAATGTAATCAAACAGCAATTATTCAACATCATAGAAAAGGCAGTTAAAGAGAAAATTATCCGGCCGATACAGCCAGTACACCTTGTCACAAATATTCTGGCCCTGTGCATTTTCCCTTTTGTTGCTAAGCCTATCATTAAAGGTTTTGCCCTTGATGGTGACGAAAAAAAATATAAAAATTATATT
>DGOT01000238.1:11250-16468 GCA_002389465.1 Bacteroidales bacterium UBA4459
TGTGCCAGGATAGTGCTGTAAAAAACTACCCGAACATCCGGCAAATCCTGCTGAACAGTGAAACATACGAACTGAACATTAAAAACATAAAAACGAATTATTATCCTAAACTCAACCTGAACGGACAGGCCAGCTACCAGTCGGAGGTGACAAAAATTCCCGAGATGCCCCTTCCGGCATTTGATGTTCCGGAAATTTCCAAAGACTGGTACAAAATCAATCTTGATATCGAGCAAATGATCTATGACGGAGGAATTACAGCAGGGCAGAAGAAAGTGGAAGTTGCCAGACATGAGATTTCTGACCAGAAAATAGAAGTAGAATTATACGGTCTGAAAGAACGAATTAACCAATTGTTTTTTAATATTCTTTTCTTACGGAAAAACATCGAAGTCCTGCATGTGCTTCATCAAAACCTGGAAACCAGAATTAAAGATGCGCTGGTAGCTTTTAATAACGGCATGTTACTAAGTTCGGATGTAGATGCCCTCCGGGTTGAATTGTATCGGGCAGAACAAAAGATCACAGAAAAAAATGAAGATCTGTCGGCGCTGGTCGCCTCGCTGAACGAATTAACACATCTGATCATTCTGTCGGCGGATGAGCTAATCATTCCCGACATAAAACTGGACAACTTTGATTTTATTAACAACCGTCCCGAATACGTCCTGCTCGGCAAGCAACAGTTACAGGTGCTGGCGCTTAAATCACTGACAAAATCAAAACGGAATCCTATATTCATGGCATTCGGGCAGGCAGGTTACGGCCGACCGGGTTACGACATGTTGAACAATAACTTTGACGATTACTACATGATCGGGGCGCGGCTGCACTGGAACATCTGGGACTGGGGAAAGGTAAAACGTGAAAAACAGGTGTTTGATATACAGAATAATATCATCAATGCCCAAAGAGAAACATTCAATCAAAACCTGAAGGCAGACTTGCACAAACGAATTGCCGATATTGAAAAGTATGAAAAAATTATTGGCAGAGATGAGGATATAGTGCAGTTGCAAAATAATGTGGTTAAGACGGTCGATCATCAACTGAAAAACGGAACCATCACTTCCACAACTTACCTGATAGAGCTGAACAAAATGCTGGAGGCCAGGTTAAATCTGGAAGCACATAAACTACAACTCATTTATGCCAAATATCAATACCTTACATCCATTGGAAATCTTTAAATTTGAAAACCTGATGCATATGCAACGAACCATTTTATTATTATCCGCCGTTTTTCTGCTCTTTTCCTGCAGCAGAAACGATCAGAAATCGGATGCTTACGGAAACTTTGAAGCAACCGAGATAATTGTATCTGCCCAAGTCCCGGGCGAATTAATGTCGTTTAATATCGAGGAAGGAGTCCTGCTGGAGAAAGAAGCTGTTATCGGGCTGATTGACACAACCGATCTGTCGCTAAATAAAAAACTATTACTTCAACAAAAGCAGACCATTGGAGCCCAGCTTCAAAATATCCGCTCGGAAATTGACGTACAACAGCAGCAACTGAAAAACAACCTGGTCAATCAGAAACGGATACTGAACCTGTTCAAAGAAGGTGCAGCTACACAAAAACAACTGGACGACATCAACGGATTGGTGGACATCAACAAAAAGCAGATTGCAGCAACTCATACCAGAAAAGAAGCAATCCTCAATCAGATGAAAGGTATTGATGTACAGGTGGAGCAGGTTAACCGGAAAATAGAAAAATGCCTTCTTACAAACCCTGAAAAAGGCACGGTATTGGTTAAATACAGCGAAGCAGGTGAACTGGCCGGTATAGGAAAACCGTTATATAAACTGGCTGATTTGGAAAGAATGAAACTAAAAGCTTATATTAGCGGCGACCAGTTGGCACATATCAGCATAGGACAGGAAGTGGAGGTGATGTATGATGATAACCAAAAGGAAAATAAAAAAATTAATGGAGTGGTGGAATGGATATCGCCGACAGCAGAGTTTACACCCAAAACCATTCAGACAAAAGAAGAACGAGTGAATCTTGTGTATGCTGTCAAGGTGGGTGTGCACAACAATCGGGAGATTAAAATAGGTATGCCAGGCGAGTTTAATTTTACAAAGAATTGAAAAAGTTAATTATAATTTAAAACCAGAAATTTTATGAGAAATTTACAAATTGTTTTTATTGCTTTTGTCGGATTGCTGACTTTTCCTTTAGCCAACATTCAGGCTCAGGAAGTGAAAGCAGGCGATATCCTCGGCGTATGGTTGAATGAGGATAAAGATGCACATGTCGAAATTTACAAGGAAAATGACATGTATTATGGAAAAGTTATTTGGTTGAAAGAGCCGATTGACGAGGAAACCGGAAAGCCAAAACTGGACGATGAAAATGAGGACGAAAGCCTCAGGTCGAGGCCGGTGATGGGATTGTTATTGTTGCGTGATTTTGTATTTGACGGTGACGACGAATGGGAAGATGGCCGCATTTATGACCCGAAAAACGGTAAAGACTACAAATGTTACATGGAGTTTCCCGAGGAGGACGATAAAGACCTGCTGAAAGTAAGAGGATATATCGGGTTCAGTTTGCTGGGAAGAACAACCTACTGGACAAGAGTTAAATAAATCCTGGGATACCTTCCCGGAAAATCATTAATTCAATAAAATTTAGGCAACCGGATCGGAGACGGTTCAGCTTGCAACAGGAGAAGTATGCATGTCGGTTTCTGTAAACATAGAAGAGGTAAGCAAATCATTTGGAGAAGTGGTAGCATTGAATACTATTACTCTCCGGATCAGTCCCGGCGAACTGTTTGGGTTTATCGGTCCTGACGGATCAGGAAAAACGACCCTCTTCCGGATACTAACAAGTTTGTTGCTTCCGGATTCAGGCAGGGCGACTGTTGATGGGTTGGATGTAGTGAAAGATTACAAAAAGATCAGGAGAATGACAGGCTATATGCCGGGCCGTTTTTCGCTGTATGGCGATTTGAGTGTAGAAGAAAACATGGAATTCTATGCCAGCATCTTCCACACATCGCTGAAAGAGAATTATGATCTTGTAAAAGATATTTACAGCCATATCGAGCCGTTCAAAAAGCGGAAAGCCAGTGCCCTTTCGGGCGGAATGAAACAAAAACTGGCTCTTTCCTGCGCCCTGATACACAAACCGAAAATATTGCTGCTTGACGAACCCACAACAGGTGTGGACGCGGTTTCGCGGAAAGAATTTTGGGAGTTGCTTAAAAAAATGCAGCAAAACGGGATTACGATCCTTGTATCAACTCCATACATGGACGAAGCTTCGCTATGCGACAGAGTCGCGCTGATGCAAAACGGAAACCTGCTGGCAACTAACAAGCCGGAACAGTTGATCAGCGAATACAAAGGAAGGTTATACGAGGTGCAGACGAATAAGATGAACCAGCTTGTGGATGACCTGTGGAAAATGAAAACAGCGGAAATGATATTTCGGTTTGGCGAATTTGTACATGTTACGGATGTTGCAGGCTCCGGAAATTTTGAAAATAATTTGGAGGAATTCCTCATCAATGCTGGGCATAACAACATTGTGATAAGAGCAGCCAGGCCTGTTATTGAAGACAGCTTTTTAGCACTTATGGATAAAGAACAAAATCGGTGAGCGACAGCAATCATATCATTATAGTAAAAGACCTTGTTAAAAAGTTTGGGCGTTTTACGGCTAACGACCGCTTGAATTTTACGGTGGAGAAAGGTGAAATATTTGGCTTTCTCGGAGCCAATGGAGCCGGAAAAACTACAGCACTTAAAATCCTTTCTGGATTGTCGAAACCAACGGCGGGGAAAGCCATTGTTGCCGGATTTGATGTAGCCAGGTATCCCAACAGGGTTAAAAAAAACATCGGCTACATGAGCCAGCGTTTTTCGATGTATGATGATATGACGGTAAAAGAAAATTTCAGGTTTTACGGTGGTATTTACGGTTTGAGCCGCAAAGAAATAAAAGACAAGACCCGTTATTACCTTGAGAAGCTGAATATGCAGGAGTTTGAGCAGATGCTTGTCAGGCAGATTCCTTTGGGTTGGAAGCAGAAGCTAGCCTTTTCCGTGGCGAACATGCACAACCCGGGCGTGGTGTTTCTTGACGAACCCACCGGTGGTGTTGACCCGATCACGAGAAGGCAATTTTGGGAACTGATCTACGACAGCACTGCCGGAGGAACAACCGTCTTCGTAACAACACATTATATGGACGAGGCCGAATATTGCGAACGCGTTGCCATTATGTCGGAAGGAAAAATTGAAGCCATCGGTTCACCCGAAGAGTTGAAGAAGAAATACGGTGCACCATCAATGAATGAAGTATTTATAAAAATTGCGCGATAAAAATGTGGCCATTTATCAAAAAAGAATTCTTTCATATTTTCCGCGACTATCGGTCGATGATCATTCTTTTTGGCATCCCCATAGTGCAGGTTTTATTGTTCGGTTTTGCCATCACAACTGATCTTAACGATGCAAAGATTGCCATTCTGGATCATTCGAAAGACGTAGTGACAAGAGAATTGACGCAAAAGATAATATCTTCTGATTATTTCCAATTGGCAGAAAACCTGGAGAGTGAGAGCCAAATTGAACCGGCTTTTCAAAGGGGAGATATTAAACAGGTGATCGTTTTTGAACATGATTTTGCTCGAAAACTGGAAAAAGAAGGAAAAGCTAATGTTCAACTCTTGCTGGATGCGTCGGAACCCAACACAGCCAACATGCTGAACGCATATGCCTCCGGAATTATCAACTCGTACAGTATCCAAAAGATGAAAAGTTTAAATGCTTTACCGGCAACTATAGATATCAAGCCCAAGATGTTGTTTAATCCTGAATTGCGAAGCGTTTTCATGTTTGTGCCGGGGGTTATCACGGTTTTACTGATGCTGGTTTCAGCCATGATGACCTCTATTTCCATCACCCGCGAAAGAGAACTGGGTACGATGGAAGCATTACTTGTTTCCCCTGTAAAACCACTCCAAATCATCATAGGAAAGGTTTCTCCTTATGTCTTGCTTTCTTTCATCAACCTGATCGTTATCCTGTTGTTAGCCAGATTTGTATTTGAAATGTCAGTACAGGGTAATATTCCATTATTGCTGGCAGAAAGTATTTTATTCATTGTGATGGCACTGGCGTTAGGCATCTTTATTTCGACGGTAAGTAAAACGCAACAACAAGCCATGTTATTATCCATGTTCGCGCTGATGCTGCC